>VAZR01000101.1:0-6475 GCA_005888515.1 Alphaproteobacteria bacterium
TGCTATAATGCGCGTAGGCCAGAGCTAGTTAGTATTATTGCAGAGACGATAATGGCTACAGCTCAACTTGAACACTTCAGCAGGTTAAATCAACGCCACTTATCCTATATCCTGTCTGCTGCGCCTGATTCGAATCCAGCACTGATCCATGGGTTCCTGAATCGGTGCATTCGCCCCGATTGGGTTACTGCCTGTTACCTCACGGATCAGGCTGCCGTTGGTGCTTTGGCTGGAAGCGTCCGATCTTTTGCCCTCCATGAATCGAAGGAGGTTCGGGACTTTTTCCGAAATGACGCACTGTTCGGACGACTTTGGGCTGAGGTGCCGAGCCCAGAGCATGATGCCAAGCACGTTGCAGAATGGCTTCAACTTTTGGCTGCGGTAGGCCTATTGGGCCGGTCGATCCCACCGCGTACCTTCCAACCTCTCGGACAAGACCGTTTAAATTCTGCGTTGCTTTCTCATCCTCCGATGCCAGATCGTGGCATCACGGCCAACCAAGCCGGACTTTGGCACGGCGTGCGGGAGTGGCTTCATCTCGACCAGGAATCCTTTACAGCCGATCGATCACTGGCTGAGGATGTCTTACGAGCGTTTCGTGCGGCGGAATCCGGCGGACGGCGTCGGATCGCATTGCTCAATGGCATCATGGTGGATTGGTTGGAGCAGTGCCAAGCCCAAGGTTGGCGTTTGATACCTGAGGAGAGGTCGCTATTCGATGCATTGGAGGATGCAGGAGAAGACTAGCGCACGCTGTCGAGATATCGTGGATTAGGTAACTGGCGTTCCTCCTAAACGCTGTACATCCGCAGTTGGTGCTAAACGCCTTGGCGTACAGCTGGGAAACGCCCGCTTTTTGCCCGACTCAGCTGATCGCGGGTGCCGCCGCGAGGGTCCGCTTCGGCGCATCACCAGTCGTTCTCATCAATCGCGATGAACTTCCGCAACGGGACGAAAACCGGTCAAGTTGTTGAGTTTGGGCCTAAGGCTCTTCGCCTCCAAGACGTGGATGCCCGGGATAGGCCCGGGCAAAGGGGGCCTAGGTCAGCCGCGCAGGTAAGGAGCTGGTGGTGAGCAATTTCCGGGCTTTGGTCCTGCACGAGGAGGGCGGCAAGGTTGTGCCGCGGCTCGAAACCGTGGACGAGGCGCGGTTGCCGCCGGGCGAGGTTACCGTCGCGGTCGAATATTCGACGCTCAATTACAAGGACGGCATGATCCTGGAGGGGCAGGGGCGCCTGGTGCGCGCCTACCCGCATGTGCCCGGCATCGATTTCGCCGGCACGGTGCTCGCCTCCGACTCGCCCGAGTTCCGGCCCGGCGATCCGGTCGTCCTGACCGGCTGGCGGGTCGGCGAGGCGCAATGGGGCGGCTATGCCGAGCGGGCGCGGGTCAAGGCCGAGTATCTGGTGCGCCGGCCCGACGGGCTCAGCGCGCGCCAGGCGATGGCGATCGGCACGGCCGGCTTCACGGCGATGCTGGCGGTCATCGCGCTCGAAAAGCACGGTCTCAGACCTGATGCGGGCCCAGGGGCGAACGAAGTGCTGGTGACCGGCGCGGCCGGCGGGGTCGGCAGCGTCGCGGTCAGCCTCTTGGCGGCGCTCGGCTACCGGGTCGCCGCCTCGACCGGCCGGCCGGAACTGCGCGATTATCTGGAGGGGCTCGGCGCCGCGGAGCTGATCGACCGCGCCGCGCTTTCCGCGAAACCGTCCCGCCCGCTCGACCGCGAGCGCTGGGCCGGAGCGGTCGACGCGGTCGGCGGCGCGACGCTGGCGACCGTGCTGACCCAGCTCAAATACCGCGCCAGCGTCGCGGCTTGCGGTCTCGCCGGCGGCAGCGATCTGCCGGCGAGCGTGATCCCGTTTCTGCTGCGCGGGGTCAATCTGCTCGGCATCGATTCGGTCATGTGCCCGCGCGCGGAGCGCATTGAGGCATGGAACCGGCTGGCCCGCGACCTGCCGCTCGACAGACTGGAGGCCATGACGCAAACCGTGCCGCTCGCCGAGGTGCCGGCTCTCGCGCCGCGCATCCTGAAGGGCGAGGTGCGCGGCCGCATCGTCATCGATCTTGCGGCGTAAATCTGGGTTAACCCGCAAGGATTGTTCGCCCCCCGCCGGCGTTATCGAAAGCAGCCGGCGGTGAGAGAGGGCATGGACGCGCTGCTATCGAAAAGCTGTGGGATCGCGGCAGCACAGCGAGGTCAGATCGTCCAGCGGGTGCTGGTCGATGGCTGGAGCACGGCGCAGGCGGCGGCGACCTTCGGCTTGCAGGAGCGGCGGGTCGCGCGCTGGGTCGCCGATTACCGGCGGGACGGCATGGCGAGCCTGCGCGAGGACGATGCCGGGGAACTCCTCTGGCAGCGCTGGATCCGCCGTTTGCGCGGCGCCGTCGCGCGCTGCTATGGCGGGGTGCGGCGCGGCTTCGGCCTGGTCGAGCCGGCCCCCTGCATCGAATTGCGGCGCACCGGCGACAAGCGCGGCGGCGGCAACTAGCCGGCTATCCGAGCCGACCCTCCAGGCTGACCTTTTGGCGATCTAGCCCAACTCCTTCCGTCCTATCATATTCCTGACAATCGGCCGCCCGATGTCCCGGTGCGGGCGCGCCGCGGGGGAATGGGGGAATGCGGGACAGCATCGTCCGACGGCGGGCGTTTTGCGCGCGCGCCGCGGGGCTTGTCCTCGCGGGCTGGTTCGCCGCGCCTGCCGTGGCGCAACCGCCCGGCAAAGGCAGACATCCGCGGCCACCCCCGGCAAAACCCGCCCCTGTCATCGTCGCGATCGATCCCGGGCATGGCGGCGTCGATCCCGGCGCGATCAGCCCGCACGGACTGTACGAAAAAGAGATCACCCTCGCCACCGCGCGCGAGCTGGCCCGCCAGCTCGAGGCGGGCGGCCGTTTCCGGCCCGTGCTGACCCGCCGTGGCGACGTTCTCGTGCCGCTGCGCGAGCGGGTGGCCCGCGCGCGGATGGTACATGCGGAACTATTCCTCTCCATCCATGCCGACGCCCTTCCCGACAGCGAGCTGCGCGGGCTGTCGGTCTATACGCTGTCGGATCAGGCCTCCGATCGCGAGACCGCGGCATTGGCGGCGCGTGAGAACAAGGATGATTTCGTCGCCGGCATCCACCTCAGGCGACAGCGGCGTGACATCGCGCCGATCCTCTTAGACATGGCGCGCCGGCAAACCAACAACCGCTCGCTGGCGCTGGCGCACGCCATCGTCACCGAACTCGGGCATGCCGTGCCCTTGCTCGAAAAACCCCATCGCGCCGCCGGTTTTGCGGTGCTGACCGCGCCCGATATGCCTTCGGTGCTGGTCGAGCTCGGCTGCCTGTCAAATCCCGGCGACGAGCGCCTGTTGCCGCAGCGCGCTTATCAGCAGCGCCTGGCGCGCGGCTTGCTGCACGCGATCGAGCATTATTTCGCCGCCGGCGCGGCGTGACGGCCGCTTGCGCAATGCGAGAGCGGCGGCCTAGTGTCCCGCAAGTTCAGCAGAGGGAGCCGAGATGAGATTGGTGGAAACGAGCCGCTCGGGCAGCGCGATCGACACGGCGGAGTGGCAGGCGCGGGTCGATCTGGCGGCGGCGCACCGGATCGCGGTGTCGCACGGCTTCAGCGAGGGGATCTTCAACCATTTCACCTTGGCGGTGCCCGGCAAGGACGACCGGTATTACCAGATCCCGTTCGGGCTGCACTGGTCGGAGGTGACCGCGAGCTGTCTGATGGAAGTCGGCTATGACGGCGAGCTGCTGAGCGGCGAAGGCGAGGTCGAGCGCTCGGCCTTCTGCATCCACGCGCCGATCCACGGTCTCGTGCCGCAGCATGCCTGCGTGCTGCACACCCACATGCCGTTCGCCAGTGCGCTGGCCCGTCTCGAAGAGCCGCGCCTCGCCGCGCTCGGCCAGACCGAGATCGGCTTTCTCGACACGATTGCCTATGACGACGAATACACCGGGCTGGCGCTGGATCCGGCGGAAGGCGAGCGGCTGGCGCATGTGCTCGGGCCGGATCGCGGTGTGCTGCTGATGGCCAATCACGGGGTCCTCGCCTGCGGCAGGAGCGTCGCCGAGGCCTATGACCGGCTCTACTATTTCGAGCGCGCCTGCCAGGTGCAGCTTTACGCAATGTGGACCGGCCGGCCCTTGAAAGAAGTCCCGGCGCATATCGTGGCGCGCACCCTGCGCCAATACGCCGACTCGCCGAGCTATGGCGGCAAGCCGGCCTGCGACCACCATTTCGCGGCCCTGAAGCGCCTCCTCGACCGCAGCGAGCCGGATTACGCCGAATAGCCGTTCTCGGACCAATGATCGAGGTCCACGCCTATATCGACGTCGCCGATCTGGAGCGCGGCATCGCGTTCTATTGCGGCGGGCTGGGCCTGTCGCTCAAGCGGCGGCTCAGCCCCAGCTGGGTCGAGCTGGACGGCGCCAATTTGCCGGTGTTTCTGCTCGGCAACCGCTCGCCCGCCGCCGATTTGGGAGGTACGCAGATCCAGCGCGATTTCGCGCGGCACTGGACGCCGGTGCATCTTGATTTCATTGTGCCGGACCTCGACGCAGCGGTGGCGCGGCTGACCGGGTTGGGCGCCACCCTCGACCGCAGCGTCCAGCAGCGCGAATACGGCCGATTGGCGAACATGGCTGACCCGTTCGGCAACGGTTTCGACCTGATCGAATTTTCCGGGCTGGGTTACGACGCCGTCTCGCGATAGCGCCTCCGACGGTGTAGGCTGAACCCCACGCCAGCTTTCGCGTCCGAACGGAGACCCCGCGATGAACGATGTTGCCCCGATCCGCCATCTCGCGCCGGCGACGCAGCCGGTCAGCCCGGCCAAATACGCCCATTTCGTGTTGCGCACCGGCCAGTTCGACAAGATGGCCGAGTGGTACAAGACCGTGCTGGCGGCGCGCATCGTGTTCCGCGACGAGCGGCTGTGCTTTCTGTCCTATGACGACGAGCACCACCGGCTCGCGCTGATCCATATCCCGGGACTGGCGCCGCGCGACCCCGAGAGCGCCGGCACCGATCACGTCGCCTATTCCTACCGCAATCTCGGCGAGTTGCTGGCGACCTACCGCCGGCTCAAGGAACACGCCATCGTGCCGCATTGGCCGATCAACCACGGCGTGACGACCTCGATGTACTACCGCGACCCCGACAACAACCGGGTCGAGTTGCAGATCGACAATTTCGCCAGCGCCGAGGAGTGCCAGGCCTATTTCCACAGCAAGGCGTTCGCCGAGAACCCGGTGGGCGTGACCTACGATCCGGAAGAGTTGTGCCGCCGCTATGAAACCGGAGAGCCGATGGCCGATCTCTTGCGTATCCCGCCCTTGCCGGCCGGCAAGACGCCTTGGGACATGCTGAGCAGCGCGCATTGATGCCGAAGGACGCCAATCTGCCGGCAGAGCCACTGCCGAGGACCGAGCATTTCGATGTCGTGATCATCGGCGCCGGCATCTCCGGCGTCGGCGCGGCCTATCACCTGACGAAGCAATGTGCCGGTACGAGCTTTGTCGTGCTCGAGACCCAGGAAACCTTCGGCGGCACGTGGTGGACCCACCGCTTTCCCGGCATCCGGTCGGACAGCGACCTCTACACTTTCGGCTACCGCTTCAAGCCGTGGACCAGCGCGCCGATCGCAACGGCGGACGAAATCCTGAAATACATGGGCGAGGTCATCGACGAGAACGGGATCGCGCCGCATATCCGGTACCACCACACGATACGCGCGGCGCGCTGGTCGAGTGATGACAATCGCTGGCATATCGAAGGGACCCGCAGCGACACCGGCGAGACGGTCCGGTTCACCACGAACTTCCTATGGATGTGCCAGGGCTACTACCGGCATTCCGAGGGCTACACGCCGGAATGGCCTGGCATGGAGCGGTTCAAGGGGAGGATCGTCCACCCGCAGACCTGGCCCGAGGAGCTGGACTACGCGGGGAAAAAAGTCGTCGTCATCGGCTCCGGCGCGACCGCGGCGACTTTGATCCCGGCGATCGCCGGCAAGTGTGCGCACGTCACGATGCTGCAGCGCTCGCCGACCTTCTTCCGGACCGGCCGGAACGCGATCGAGCTTGCAGACGAATTGCGCCGGTTGCAGGTCGACGAAACCTGGATCCACGAGATCGTCCGCCGGAAAATTCTCTATGAGCAATCCATCTTTACCAGCCGTTCCTTCACCGAACCGGAGAAGGTGAAGGAGGAATTGCTGTCCGGGGTTGGCGCTTATCTCGGCTCTGACTACGATCTCAAGACGCATTTCACGCCGCGCTATCGCCCGTGGCGGCAGCGCATCGCCTTCATCCCGGACGGCGATCTCTTGCAGGCGATCCGTTCGGGCAAGGCATCGGTCGTCACCGACGAGATCGAGAGCTTCACCGAGACCGGCCTTCAGCTGAAGAGCGGCAAGAGCCTCGATGCCGATATCATCGTCACCGCGACCGGCTTTCATCTGAGCGCGCTCGGCGACATC
>VAZR01000101.1:6492-6832 GCA_005888515.1 Alphaproteobacteria bacterium
CGATCGACGGTGAGCCGCTCGCCTTCTCCGAGACCGTCACCTATCGCGGCATGATGTTCACCGGTGTGCCGAATATGGCTTGGGTATTCGGCTATTTCCGCGCGAGCTGGACCTTGCGCGCGGATCTCGTCGCGGATTTCGTGTGCCGGCTCCTGAACCACATGAAGGAAAGGCAGGTCCGCCGCGTGACGCCGACCCTGCGTCCCGAGGACAAAGACATGCCGCTCCTGCCATGGATCGATCCGGAGAACTTCAACCCGGGCTACATGATGCGCGGCATGCATCTGCTGCCGAAACGCGGCGACAAGCCCGAATGGCAGCACACCCAGGATTATTGGGC
>VAZR01000102.1 GCA_005888515.1 Alphaproteobacteria bacterium
CTCGGCTGGACCAATCTCACGCCGCTGAAGGCGGAGCCGCTGCATTACCCCGCAACCGCTCCCGAGCGCAGCGAGCTGGCCCGCGCGATCTTCGCGGTGGTCGACGATGCCGCCTCGCGCGCCGCCTTCGCCGCAGATCGCGACGGCTATGCCGCCGGGTTCGAATTGGACGCCGATGAACGCGCCGCGCTGGTGACACTCGACCGCGACGCGCTGCGCGAGCGCTTCGCGATCAACCCGATGCTGCTCTACCAGCTCGAGTCCCGGGTCAAATCCGCGTAAGTGCCGGCGATTTCCTGTTCATGCCGTAACTGCGCGAGCCGCGGCACTCGCCGATGTTGAGAAACTGAGCGCCATCCCGCGTCGCCAGACACGCATTCCAATAAGTCTGCCGGGCGCCGTCCTTCAGGGCGCAGACCGGCGCTGCCTGCGCACAATCTGCCGGAGCCGGCTGCTGTGCCTGGCTCGCAATAACAGGCAGCAGAAACAAGGTGGTCGCGGCGATGCCGCTTCGCAACGTTCTACGCATGCCGGCCTCTCTCCCTATGCCGCATCGATCAGCTGCACGAAACGCGCCGCCGCGGCGATGTCCTCTTTCAGCGCTTGGCGGCGCGCCGCGGCTTCGGCATCCTCGCCCCAGGCCTCGATCTGAAACGTCTCGTCGAGCTGCGACACGGCGAACGCCACTGCGGCATCGATGTGCCGCTCCAGCAGCGCGAGCGCGATGACCAGCGAACCGCAGGCCGCGGTCATGGCATGCAATGCGGTCAGCCGAAGATCGTCCTGCGCTGCGACCGCGGCGGCGAAGGCCTTCAGCGCCGCCGGGGATTGCGGCTGCGGGACAATGCCGCTGGTCACCGCGAGCCTCGCGTCGTAGCGCAGCATCGCCCAGTCGATCAGCGGCTGCCATTCCGCCTGCTGCCGCGCGACCAATTCGGGCGGGTGATCGGCGCGGTAGCAGACCAGGTCGGTGCCGGCATATTTGGTGGTCTCGGCGATGACCTGATCGCGCTGCGCCCGGGTGCGGTCGATCGCGGTCGCGGCGAGCCGGGTCAACGGCATCGTCGCCGGGCGGACGTCGTCCTGCTGGGCATCCCACTCCGCGGCAATCGCCTCGGCCAGGGCGGCGCTTGGCACGATCAGCTCGTGCTTGGCCGGGGTGCGCATCGGTCTTCCATCGAGCGCGACGCCCCAGCCGCCCTCGACCGGGCGCGCCTTGGCCTCGCGGTAGACCCGCTTCATGCCGGCAGTTCCAGCTCGGCGAACGGGTCCGCCACGTCGGCGTCGAACCCGAAGAACTCCCACATCCGCCGCATATGCGGCGGCAACGGCGCGGTGACCGACAGCATGCCGCCTTGCGGATGCGGGATCGCCAGCGAGCGGGCATGCAGATGCAGCCCGCGCGCGGCGGCACCGCCGGCCAATTGCGCGCCGCTGCCGCCATATTTGCCGTCGCCAAGGATCGGCGTGCCGAGCGCCGCGCAATGCGCCCGCAGCTGATGGGTGCGTCCGGTCACCGGCAACAGCGCGAGCCAGCGCCAGATCGATCCGCCCCTGGCGGATTTCCGGCAGGCCGACGGTAATCGCCCAGTAGATCTTGCGTGTCGTCTTGTCGCGAAACGCCCGCGTGAAGAACGCAGCGGCGGCGGCGTGGCGCGCGATCAGCAAAACGCCCGAGGTGTCCTTGTCGAGCCGGTGCACGAGGCGGGGCCGCTCCTTGCTCTCGAAGCGCAGCCCATCGAGCAGCGCGTCGACATGCCGGTCGGTGTTGGTGCCGCCCTGCACGGCGAGGCCCGCGGGCTTGTTGACGGCGATTGCCCAATCATCGCGGTACAGTACCGTCTCGCGCAGCAACGCCACATCCTGCGGCCGGGCGCGTGGCGCGCTCGGCTTTGCGGGCGCAGCGGGCGTTTCGGGCAGCGGCGGCACCCGGATCGCTTGGCCGGGCGCTATCGGGTCGCGGGCATGGGCGCGCTTGCCGTCGACCCGGATCTGGCCGGTGCGCAGCAGTTTTTCGAGGCGGCCGTGGCTGAGGCCCGGATAATGCCGCTTGAACCAGCGGTCGAGCCGGCCCGCGCCGTCCTCGGGCCGCACCGTGACGGTTTCGACGCCCGTCATTTCGTGCCTGAGTCTCCGGGGGCAGCCCGTTGCCGGAGCTTGTCCCAGTAGTCGAGCCGCTTCTTGATCTCGCGCTCGAAGCCGCGCTCGCCGGGCCGGTAGAAATTGCGCCGCGCCACCCCGTCCGGGAAATAGTTCTGGCCGGAGAAGCCTTCCTCGGTCGCATGATCGTAGACATAGCCGCGCCCGTAGCCGAGATCGCGCATTAGCCGGGTCGGCGCGTTCAATATGTGCATCGGCGGCATCAAGGAGCCGGTCTCGCGCGCCATCGTCTGCGCCTCGCCGAACGCGACATAGGCGGCATTCGATTTCGGCGCGGTCGCGAGATAGATCACCAGCTGGGCGATCGCCAATTCGCCTTCGGGCGAGCCGAGCCGGTCGTAGGCGTCCCACGCGGCGAGCGCCTGCGCCACGGCTTGCGGCTCGGCGAGGCCAATATCCTCGACCGCGGCCCGGGTCAGCCGGCGCAGAATGTAGGTGGGATCTTCGCCGCCGGCCAGCATGCGCGCCAGCCAATAAAGCGCCGCGTCGGTATCCGAGCCGCGCAGCGATTTGTGCAGCGCGCTGATCAGATTGTAATGGCCTTCCTGCTGCTTGTCGTAGAGCGGCGCCCGGCGCTGCACGAGTTCTGCCAGCTGTTGCGGCCCGAGTAGCGGCTCGCGCGGCAGGCGATCGATCTCCTCGACGAGATTCAGCAAAAACCGCCCATCGCCATCGGCCATTGCCCGCAACGCCGCGCGGCCATCGGAGCTCAGCGGCAGCGTATGCCCCAAATGCTCCTCGGCGCGCGCCAGCAGGGTTTCGAGCGTCGTATCGTCGAGCCGGCGCAAGACGAAGACCTGGGCGCGCGACAACAAGGCGCCGATCAGTTCGAAGGACGGGTTCTCGGTCGTCGCGCCGACCAGGATCACCGTGCCGTCCTCGACAACCGGCAGAAACGCATCCTGCTGGGCGCGGTTGAAGCGGTGGATCTCGTCGACGAAGAGCAGCGTGCCCTGGCCCATCTCGCGCCGCTTCCGGGCGCCGTCGAACACTTTCCTGAGATCGGCGACCCCGGAAAACACTGCCGACAACGGCTCGAAGACGAGATCGGTGCCGTCGGCCAGGAGGCGCGCGATCGTCGTCTTGCCGCAGCCCGGCGGGCCCCACAGGATCATCGAGGCGAGCTGCCCCGAGGCCACCATGCGGCCGATCGGTCCCTCCGGACCGAGCAGGTGATCCTGGCCGATGACCTCGGATAAAACCCGCGGTCGCAGCCGGTCGGCGAGCGGGTGCGGCGCCTGCGATTGAAAGAGCGTGCTCATTGCCGGCTGATATGGGCTGCAGCGCCGGGCCGTGCAAACCAACCCTGGACCGTAACCATAGTGCGCCGCGATATTGCCGATCCTATGGAAGCGATGACATCCGAGCTGGACGATCCTCTGCAAGCATCGGCGGCGAGCAGTCTTGATGCTGTTTGTCGCGGACCGCGATGATCACGATTTTGCACCTGATTACCGGGTTGGAAACGGGGGGCGCCGAGCGCATGCTGGTGCACCTCACCAGCCATCTCGATCGGCGGCGCTTTCGGTCGGTGGTGGTCAGCATGACCGGACCGGGCACGATGGGGCCGTTCTTCGAGGCGGCGGGTGTGACGCTGCGCTCCCTCGAGTTGCGCCGCGGTGTGCCCGACCCGCGTGGTATCTTGCGGCTCGCCCGGGTTCTGCGCGAGTTTCGCCCGGCCGTGCTGCAGACTTGGCTTTATCATGCCGATCTGCTCGGTGTGATCATGCGGCGCCTCGGCCACGTCCCGCATCTCGTGTGGGGGCTGCAAGGTACCGAGACGATTGACACCCCAATCGTGCGCCGCCTACTCGCCTGGTGCTCGCCAATCCCCGACGCCGTTGTTGTGGTGTCGCGGGTCGGCCAGCGTTTTCATGAAGGGATCGGGTATCGGCCGCGGCGCTGGGTGCACATCCCGAATGCCTTCGATACCGCGGCGCTGCATCCCGATCCCGAGGCGCGCCGCCGCGGACGCGCCATGTTCGGTATCGCCGACCATATCGTCGCTATTCTGCTGCCGGCGCGCTATCACCCGATGAAGGATCACGCCAACTTTCTCGCTGCGGCGGCGCGATTGACGGCGAGTCACCCGGACGTGTTGTTCGCGATGGCAGGCTCCGGGACCGATCCGTCCAATCGCGAGCTTGCCGCCGCGGTCGCGGCACATGGGCTCGGCAAGAGGGCACTGCTGCTCGGCGATCGTCCCGATATCGAAAGCCTGTATCCGGCTTTCGATATCGTGACCTTGTCGTCGGCCTTTGGCGAAGCCTTGCCGATGGTACTCGGCGAGGCGATGGCGTCCGGGGTACCCTGTGTCGCCACCGACAGCGGCGATGCCGGGCTCGTCGTCGGCGATACCGGGATCATCGTGCCACCGCGCGATCCGGCGGCGCTGGCCGCCGGCTGGGCGCAGCTGATCATGCTCGGCGATCAGGGGCGCTCGGCGCTCGGCCTCAAGGCGCGCGCCCGCATCTGCGAGCATTACGATCTTGGTCTGGTGGTGCCGCGCTTCGAGACGTTTTATCAGGAAATTACGTCAGCTTCAGCCCATTGACCCCCGCGGCACGCCACTCTCCGATCTGTCGTTTCTGGAGGCGATTGCGCCGCTGATGCGCTAAAGAAGGAAATGGTTGCGGGGCAACCCGCTCAATTTCACTTGGTGATCGCTTGCCCGAACGTTTGCGTTTCGATCCGACAGCTCGACGATCGACCGCTTTGGCCGGCGGCTGAGGCGATGTGCGGCTTCGCCGGCATCGTGCTGGCCGATCCAGCATTACCAACGGCCGAGATCGAGGCGCGGCTGTGGCGCATGATCGCGACGATCCGGCATCGCGGCCCGGATGACGAGGGGGTGTGGACCGACGGGCTCTGCGGCTTGGCGCATGCGCGGCTGTCGATCATCGATTTGTCGCCGGCCGGCCATCAGCCGATCGCCACCGCGGATGGCGCGGTGTGGCTGACCTATAACGGTGAGATCTACAATTTCGCCGAGCTTCGTGCCGACCTCGTTGCTCTCGGCTATGCGTTCCGCAGCCGCACCGACAGCGAAGTCATCGTCAATGGCTGGCATGCCTGGGGGCCGGCACTGTTCCCGCGGCTGCGCGGCATGTTCGCGCTGGCCCTGTGGGACCGCCGCGCGCGCCAGTTGATCCTGGCGCGCGACCGGATCGGCAAAAAGCCGCTCTACTACGCTCCGAAGGCCCCAGCCTTTCTGTTCGCGTCTGAGATCAAAGCCGTGCTCGCCTGGCCAGGCCTGACGCGCATCCCGAACCTCGGCGCGATCGGCGATTATCTGAGCCTGCAATACGTGCCGGCGCCGGACACCGCCTTCGCCGGAATCTTCAAACTGCCGGCGGCGCATTACCTGACCGTCGAGGCGGATCCGGCGGGCGGCTGGCATGTGTCCCGGCCGGTGCGTTATTGGCAGCTGCCGGAGCCGCAATCGACAGGCGTCCTGCCCAGCCGGGCGGCATTGCACGCCGAGTTGATTGCTCATTTGGAAGAGGCGGTCCGGCTGAGACTGATGGCCGATGTGCCGCTCGGCGCGTTCTTGTCGGGCGGCATCGATTCAAGCAGCGTCGTCGCGATGATGGCGCGGGCCGGAACCGGCCGGGTCAAGACGTTCTCGATCGGCTTCACCGATAAGAATTTCGACGAGCGGGGCTACGCGCGCATCGTCGCCGAGCGCTATGGCACCGAGCACGAGGAGTTCGTCGTCGAGCCCGATGCTGTCGCGGTGTTGCCGAAGCTGGTCTGGCATTACGGCGAACCCTTCGCCGATCCCTCGGCCATCCCGACCTATTATGTCTCCGAGATGGCGCGGCGGCGGGTTACCGTGGCGCTCAACGGCGATGGTGGCGACGAGGCCTTTCTCGGATATTCGCGATACCGCGCGATGCGCCATCTGTCGCAGCTCGACCGTCTGCCGCGGAGCGCTCGGCTCGGGCTCGCGCAGCTGCTCGGGCTTGCTCCGGGAGCTTTGCAGCGCCGGCTGTGTCTGCCGCAGATCCGGGAGGTCCTGGAGGCCGATGCCGAGGCGCCGGCGCAGCGCTACGCCGGAACTATCGCGTTCTTCACCGATCATCAGAAGAGCGAGGGTTATGGCGAGGCGATGCGCGGGCAACTCGCGTGCTCGACCATCGATCGCCTCGCGCCCTACTTCGCCGGGCATATGGATCTCGTCGCCAGCGCCAATCGGGCCGATCTGCACACCTATCTGCCCGACGATTTGATGGTGAAGGTCGACGTCGCCAGCATGGCGCACGGTCTGGAAACGCGCTCGCCGCTGCTCGATCACGTTTTGCTGGAATGGGCGGCGCGCATCCCGGCCCAAGTCAAGATGGCCGGCGGCACGACAAAGGCGCTCTTCAAAGCGGCGATGGCGCCGTACCTGCCGCGCGAGATCCTGCACCGCCGAAAAATGGGCTTCGGGGTTCCGCTCGACCGATGGTTCCGCGGTGAGCTGCGCGAAATGGCCTATGACACGCTGCTCGGACAACGGGCACGGGAACGCGAGCTGATGCGGCCGGATTATGTGCGCCGCCTGCTCGACGAACACTGCGCCGGCGAGCGCAACCACCACACGCGGCTATGGGCTCTCTTGATGCTCGAATTGTGGTACCGCACCTGGATCGACGATCAAGCAGCGGCCGCGGCGCCCGTCAGGCCTGCGGCCTAGGGGCTGGACGAAGGGCGGCGTGAGCGAGGCCCTTTCCGCGAAGCTTGCCGGCGCGCCGATAATCGCTGCGGCACCGCGCCCGAAACTCCTCTTCCTGGTGACCGAGGATTGGTATTTCTGGTCGCATCGCCTGCCGCTCGCGCGGATCGCGCGCGATGCTGGCTTCGAGATCGTCGTGGCAACGCGGGTCCGTGCCCACGGCGATCGTATCCGTGAGGAAGGGTTCGCGGTCCGCCCACTCGCCTGGCGCAGGCGCGGCGACGGGCTGATCGGCGCCGTCCGGGCAATCGCCGAAATCGCGCGGCTCTACCGCACGGAGCGGCCGGACATCGTGCATCACGTGGCGCTAAAGCCGGTGCTGTTCGGCGGGCTGGCGGCGCGCCTCGCCTTCCCGCGCCGGGACGGAGCGCCGGCGCGGCTGTCGGCGATCATGGGGCTCGGCGGCGGGCTCGCGAAGGGGGCGCTCGCTCGGCTCGAACGTACCGTGCTCGGCTGGGCGCTGCGCCTTGCCGCGGCCGGAGGTCGGGTCGTCGTGCAGAACCCGGAAGACGGCGCGGCGCTCGCCGGGTTCGGGGTCGACCGAACGCGGGTCGCGCTGATCTGCGGCTCGGGGGTGGATATTACGCATTTCCGGCCGCTGCCGGATCCCGCGAGTGGGACGATGACGATCGCTTTCGTCGGGCGCATGCTGCGCAGTAAAGGGGTGCTCGACGCGGTTGCGGCGGTGCGCCGGTTGCGCGCTCGCGGTGAGGCCGTCGTGCTGTTGCTCGCCGGATCGCCCGATCCGGATAACCGCGATTCCTTGAGCGAGGCGGAGCTGAGGGCGCTCGACGCTGAAGCGGGGATCGAATGGCTAGGCCGGGTTGAGGATGTGCGCGCGGTATGGGCGAGGGCCGCGGTCGCAGTGTTGCCGACGACCTATGGCGAGGGGCTGCCTCTGGCATTGCTCGAGGCGGCGGCTTGCGGCCGCCCGATCGTTGCGACGGATATACCGGGCTGCCGCGAGGTCGTGCACCATGGCGAGACCGGATTTCTGGTTCTGCCGCATGATGTT
>VAZR01000103.1 GCA_005888515.1 Alphaproteobacteria bacterium
CGAGACGGGCCCGGATGACGACTTGAGCGAGCCCGGACTGAGTCATGCCGAGCACCGTCGCCGCGCGTTCGGACAGATCCATGACCCGGTTGCCCGCGTAGGGGCCGCGATCGTTGACGAGGACGTCGACCGAGCGTCCGTTTTGCAGATTGGTCACGCGAGCCCGGGTTGACAAAGGCAGGACGAGGCTCGCGGCGGTCAGCTGGCGCTCGTCGAAAATCATGCCGCTGGCGGTCTTGCGGCCGCGCCAATGCTTGCCGTACCAGGAAGCGAGGCCGGCCTGCTGGACAACCCCGTCCGGGCTCTTCTGGAGCGCTGCGATCTGTTGCGCGCGCGTTGTGGTGGTGTCGTGGTCGATCCGCGGATCGGCCTGCGCTTGCGTCAGGGCCGGGATCAGCAATGCCGCGGCCATCGCGGCGCGTATTAACCATAAACGGGATTTCTGGGCTGCGGATGTAACTGCAAATAGACGCATTATCGCTTCGTAGACAGGACCAGTTACGGTCTATTTACGGAATGACACTTGCTGAAACAATCGGATAATCTGCCGCAGCATAACAGTTGAATACTGTCACGAAACTTCACGGCACTGGCTCACCGCCTCAGAAGCGATTTGTGAATTATTACAATGCGATCAGACGATTTCTTTGAAGATGAAGGCGTAACGAGCTGTAACCGAGGATGTGCGCGCGGTATGGGCGAGGGCCGCGGTCGCAGTGTTGCCGACGACCTATGGCGAGGGGCTGCCTCTGGCATTGCTCGAGGCGGCGGCTTGCGGCCGCCCGATCGTTGCGACGGATATACCGGGCTGCCGCGAGGTCGTGCACCATGGCGAGACCGGATTTCTGGTTCTGCCGCATGATGTTGCCGCGCTTGCCAGCTTGGTGGGCTTACCCCCGGTGTTTGGCCCTTGCGCGCCTCGCAGCGACAATTCCTGGCGCTGCATCGAGCCGCCGGTCGTCGAGGCGAGCACGAGATCGCCGTCGCTGCCATGAATCTCGAACAGGAATTCGGTGCCGCGTGCCATGCCGCCGCGGATCTGGAACGACGCGACCGCGCCATCGCCGACGATGCCGCTGACAGCCAGCTGATCGGGCGCGGTCAACGGTATTGAAGGCCAGCGGCACGCCGTAATGCCGCGCCGCCGCTTCGGCGGATTGTTGTCGCGCGGTACAGACCGCCACGATCTCGAATTGCGGCAGCGCGCGCAGCGCCGGGATATGCGCGATCGAGGCAAATCCCCGGCTGGCGCTCGCCCCGACGATCCCGACGCGGATCTTGCTGCTCGCCGCCATGCACCCCTCCACGGAAAGACGATCCGTTCTCGCCATCCGCCATGTTAGGCTAGGCGCCGAGCGGGATCATAGTCGAACCAGATCAGGGGAATACCGATGGACCGGACAGCATTCGAGGCCGAGCTGCGCGAACAGGGCTATGGCGAGGTCGTCGATCGCCGCATGACGGCCAATGCGCTGAACCCTGAGCACGCGCATGAGTTCGATGCCCGCCTGCTGGTCCTCGAAGGCGCGATGACGATCGCCTCGGAGGGGCAAGAGCGCACCTATCGCGCCGGCGACACCTTCTCGATGACCGCCGGCTGCCGCCATGCCGAGCAATGCGGACCGGAGGGCGCCCGCTATCTGGCTGGCCGGCGCTATCCGAAAGCCTAGCCTCCAAGACAGCTCCGCCGCCTTCCTCAATCCTCAAAACGCCGTGCGCGCCGCCAACGCGACTTGATGGATCGTCTGGTTGGGGCGACCGCCTCGCTGTCTTACATTCTGGTCCGGGAGGCCGGCGAGAACCACAAAGGCAGAAAGCCGGCGGTTGACGGGGGCCGTTGGCGCGCTCTATGTTCCGCCAGTTTGCGCCTATAAATTGGGCATGCAAATGCAGCGGGCTCCCCCACATTTGGCCGAACGTCTTCGCACCGTCGGGCTCAGGCTGACGCGACCGCGCTTGGCCTTGTCGCACTTGCTGTTCGACGGAGACGATCGGCATATCACTGCGGAGCAATTGCACGAGGAAGCAACTGCCGCCTCAATCTCCGTATCGCTTGCGACGGTTTACAACGTCCTCCACCAATTTACGGCCGCCGGCCTGTTGCGCGAAGTCGTGGTCGAGCCGGGGCGCTCCTATTTCGACACCAATATCGACGATCATCACCATTTTTTCTGCGAAGCGAGCGGCGCACTGCAAGACATCGCGGGCCGGGATGTGGCGGTCAGCGGGATACCGCTGCCGCCCGCCGGGACCGAAATCAGCCGTATCGAGGTCATCGTTCGGGTGCGCGCGTACGGCGATTAGCGGCGGCACTCAAATACCCTTGCAGTTTGGAACTTTTCTGATCTGTTGACTCGGGTTCTTGCCTGACTTTTAATCGTGTGAAGTCGGCCCGGCCGCACTTCCGCGACCGCCCGTTCCGAGGGGATCCAGGGACGGATGGCGTACCACCGAGACCATGGCATTAGGGAGGTCGTAACCGCCTCCGGCGGCGAGACTGCTCGCCTCCGGCCGCGGCCCGCGGCACATCCGCCGTAGCCGCGAGGTGCCGCGTTCGGGCTGTGAAGGGACACAAGAGAGACTGATCACCAATGGGAGGAGGCCCCGAGAATGGCATACCAAGAAGACATCGGCTTGATGGCTCACCTGATGCGTCGGGCGGGCTTCGGAGCCACCCGCGACGAGCTCGAAGCGAGGGTTGCCAAGGGCTACGAGGCCACCGTCGAGGAGTTGCTGAATCCTGAGACGCAGCCGCCGGTCGATGCCTACTCGCTGCTTCGCTATCAGCCCGCCTCGCTGTTGCCCGGCGGTCAGCCGCCGATGGGCAACGTAAACTGGCTGTATTACTTGGTGAACACCAAGCGGCCGCTGGAGGAGAAGATGGCTCTCTTCTGGCACCATGTGTTTGCCACCGGCAATTCCAAGGTCGACAATTACGATCAGCTGCTTGAGCAGATCGAATTGTTCCGCCAGAACGGGTTGGGGAACTACCGCCAGCTACTGTCCAAAATCTCGACGAACCCGACGATGATGTTCTGGCTCGACAATAACCAGAACCACGGGACGGCGGTCAACGAGAACTGGGGCCGCGAGCTGCTCGAATTGTTCAGCCTCGGTGCTGGCAACTACACCGAGAAGGACGTCCGCGAGGCATCGCGCGCCTTCACCGGCTGGACCTTCGAAACCAAGATCCCGCGCGCACCCTATGGCCGCTTCCCCTGGAAGTTCGAATATCGGCCGGAAGACCATGATGACGGCGAGAAGGAGTTTCTCGGCCACCGCGGGCGCTTCAACGGCGAAGACATCTTGGACATCGTCGTGCAGCAGCCGGCTTGCGGCCGCTTCATCTGCCGGCACCTGTACAACTTTTTCGTCGCCGACGAGCCGCAAGTGCCGGCTTGGCCAATCGAAGCGCCGCGCGACCAGAAGGCGATGGATACGTTGGTCGGCGCCTTCCGGGATTCAAAGTTCGAGATGAAGTCGGTGCTGCGCGTGCTGTTCAATTCGGAGTTCTTCAAGAACGCCCGCTTCCAGCACGTGAAATCCCCGGCCGAGGTCGTCGTCAGCACGCTGCGCTTCGTCGGCGGCTACGAAATCCCGAAGCCCGGCTACGGCGAGCTGTCGATGAACACGGCCTATATGGGCCAGGACCTGCTCAACCCGCCGTCGGTCGAAGGCTGGCACACCGGCAAGGAGTGGATCAACAGCGGTTCGCTGATGGCCCGCATCAACTTCATGGCCGAGAAGGTCGGCGATACATCGGCACCGGGGGTGCGCGGCATCATCGACAGGCTGAAAGCCAGGGGTTCTCTAAGCCCCGAGCAGCTCGTCGACGGCTGTCTAGACCTGCTGGGCCCGGTCGAGGTCGGCGCCGACACCAAAGAACAGCTGCTGTCTCAGGCCAATGAATGGGGCCAGGTTTCCTGGGACAACGGCAAAGCGCAAATCGCCGACCAGCATGTCGGGCAGATGCTGCAGCTGATCGTCGCCACCCGCGAATACCAATTCGCCTGACATCGAGAGTGATGAAATAGGGAGGAGAACGCTATGGCAACAAATGACCCATGCGTGGTTGTTTTGCAGCTGACCGGCGGCAACGACTACTTGAATACGATCATCCCCTACAACAATCCGCTGTACCGTGATAACCGGCCGGCGGTCGGGATCGGTGATAACAATATCATCCATCTCGATAAGGATTACGGCATCCCGGATTACGTAGCGCCGATGAAGAAGTTCTGGGATGAAGGCAAGCTCGCCATCTTGCACGGCGTCGGCTTCAAGGACTCGCCGCGCTCGCATTTCAGGGCGATGGACATCTGGCACACCTGCGAACCGGAAAAGGTCGGGACCGAAGGCTGGCTCGGCCGGGTTGCCCGCGAATTCGACCCGAAGAAGGAAAACGTCGTCCAGATCGTCAGCATGGGGCCAAGCCTGCCACGCTCGCTGGTATGCCCCGGCGTGCCGGTGGCCTGCGTGTCCGGTCCCCTGGAACGATACGGTTTCCTGCCGCAGGTGCAGGGCGCCGAACGTACCCAGGTGCTCGATCGCTTTGCCAAGATGTACAGCCCGGCGATCGGCAGCGGCCCGGTGATGGATTATCTCAGCGAGACCGCGATCGACTCTCTGAAGGGCGAGGACATCATCAAGGTCGCGCCACAGAAGTACTCCTCGACGGTCGAGTACCCCAACACTCCGATTGCCCGCAAACTCAAGGGCATCGCTCAGACGCACATCGCCGAGATTGGCAGCCGGATGTTCTACTGCGATCACAGCACCTTCGACACGCATGCCGGCCAGAACCCCGGGCACGGCAATCTGTGGAAGGCGGTGTCCGAGGGTGTCGACGCGTTCATGGCCGATCTGCGCGAGCACAACAAATCCGATAACGTGATCATGCTGCTGTTCTCCGAGTTCGGCCGTCGCGTCCACGACAACGGGTCTGGCACCGATCACGGGGCCGGCGGCGTTGCCTTCGTGCTCGGCGAGAAGGTCAAAGGCGGGCATTTCGGCGAGATGCCGTCGCTGAAAGCGGAACATCTGGTGCAGGGCGATCTGAACCCGAACATGGATTTCCGCAGCATCTACTCGACGATTCTCGAGAAGCACCTAGGGCTCAACCCGGCGCCGATCGTCAACGGCACTTTCGAGCAACCGGCCTTCTTGAATTAACCGGGAAGGCATCCGCGGCAACCTCCTCCCTGCTGTCGCGGGGTGGAGGTTCCGGGGCGAAACAACGAGGAAAATGCCTTCCGGGGTCACGGAAGGGCACAGTAGATCGAAGAAGGAGGGAACGATGCCGTTGACAACAGTTGCCCGCGGTCGAGTCTATGACTGGAGCCACGCGATTGGACGTGGAGCAGCCCGTGGCACGGGGTTCAATTACATCCAGACAATGTGTCTTTCCAAAAACGGTATCCTCTATGCCACCAATCGGGGCAACGAGAACAATTTTGGGATGCATGTCAATAAGGTGCAGCTCGGCGGTCCCGGCGAAGAGGAACATCTCGCCGACTTCTTTGAGTATGGCGCAGAGGACGGCAATTCGGTTTGGCCGTTCGGCGTCGCCATAGACGAAGAGCGAGACCGGGTCTACTGCTCGGATGAGTGGACCAATACGATCTCGGTGTTCGACAACAGCGGCAAGTTCATCGAGAAAT
>VAZR01000104.1 GCA_005888515.1 Alphaproteobacteria bacterium
CCTTACCTCAATTCCGACGGCACTGGTTATGCCTCGTCTCGGCACCTGCATGAGCATCTCGGCTTCACCTACAACTGCATCGATCTCGACGGGAATTTCGGCGCGTTGCAGCTCGACCTAAATTTCGATCCGGCACCGCCGGAATTCCGCAACCGTTATGGACTGACGACCAACCACGGGACGACGGAGCACTTGCTCAACCAATACAACGCTTTCAAGGTCATTCACGATGTGACCAAACCCGGCGGGCTGATGCTGCACGGGCTGCCATTCACGGTGCACCTCGATCATGGTTTCTTCAACTATCAGCCCAATTTTTTCGAGGCATTGGCGCGCTACAATTCCTATAAGACACTGGGGATTTGGGTGGCGCTTGATTGGACCCTGTCGAGCTTCGTGCCGTGGGAGCCACGACTTCTCGACTTTCTAACCATCAATGGCAAGACCAACCATCTGCTGCTGATTCTGCAACAGAAGGTGCACGACACCGAATTCTGCGTCCCGATCCAAGGGGTTTACGAAGCGATGCTGCCGGACGTCGCCACCTCTCGCTATCAGCTCGTCGTCGACGGAGAGTACTATAGCGGTCGGCGTTTCGCGCAGGTGATCCACGCTGCTCCGAGCAATCGCACTACGATCTCGGATTATCCAGCAACCGAACTCGCCAGAGAATTGCGCAACCGCATCCTGAGACGGCTGAGGCTCCACTCCAGATGACCGTGTCAGATGCGCGAACGCAAAAAATCCTGGTGATCGGCGGCTCGGGGTTCATCGGCCGGCGCTTGGTGGCGCATCTGGGCCCCGAGCGTACGATCGCCACCTACCATAGCGCTCCCTTTCCCGGCGGTGTTCCGTTCGACAGCGCTACAATGCGGCTCGCCGATCGGTTCCTTACCGGGCGACATCGGATCACGCACGGCATCCTGCTACAGGGGATAACCGGCATCGATCGCTGCGCGCTGGCGCCGGAAGAATCGGCGCGGGTTAACGTCGACGGCGCGATCAATGCGATCGATGACCTGCTGGATGCCGGAGTGGTGCCGATCTTTGTTTCCAGCGACAGCGTCTTCGACGGGATCCGGGGTCCCTGCACGGAAACCGATCCGGTTTGTCCGATCCTGACCTTCGGCCACCAGGCAGCTGCGGTTGAAACACATCTGCGTTCCCTGTCGGCGCCGTGGGTGATTGCCCGGCTGACGAAGGTGGTCGCGAGCTTCCCCAACCCACGCAATATTCTGAGCGAATGGATCGATGCGATCTCGCGCCGAGAACTGATTCGCTGCGCCTATGATCAGATCCTGTCGCCTGTCGATATCGATGACGTCGTCGCGGCGCTCACATTTTTCGTGAATAACGAGTTGTGCGGTCTTTACAATATAAGCGGCCCGCAGCCGCTGCCGCGGATCGAGCTATTAAATACGTTGCTGTCGTTCGTCGGGCCTGATTTACGCGCGGCGGCGAAAATCGACATTTGCTCGCTGTCTGATATTGCTGTTGTTGAGCAGCGGCCGAAGAACTGCTCGCTTTCCAACCGCAAATTTGCCGCTGCCTCAGGATTGTCCACTGCCCCGCCGGACCGCATCTGCGCCAGGCTCAGCCAACACTACCGGGAAGATCTGGTTCTGTCCGCCGCAGCGCGCTAGCGTTTGTTCGCGCAAGGATCACCTCGAATGTCCGGTAAGCCCCGCATTCGCATGATCATCCCGATCTGGGGCGAAGATTACATCGAACGCTGGCTTACCCTGTCCTTTGCCTCGCTGCGCGCCGCGGGAAACATTCCGTACCTCAACGAGCACAGCGATTTCGAGCTCGCTCTCGCTACAAAATCCGGTGACGCGGCGCGACTGCGCGATGACCGCCGGTTCGCCCGCATGACGCGGGGCCTGCGCGTCGTCTTCATTCCAATCGACGAGTTGTTTCCGCCGCGCGACCAGGTTTCCTACGGCGTGCCGCTCGCGCTGGCCTATGGCACGGCGATCGCCGAACTCGGCGAGGCGGGGCTGGGCAGTTTCGTCATCATTATGACGGCCGACATGATCCTGTCGGCCGGTTCGCTGAAGAGCCTCTTCAAGCGCCTCGAAGAGGGGTACGCGATCGTCACTGCGCCGAGCATCCGCGTCGTCGATGCCGAAGTACGCCCGCTGCTGCTCGATCGCGTCGATAGCGAACCCGGCATCATAGCGATGACCTCGCGCCAGATGATGACTATCGTCAACGCGCACCTGCACAACACGGTCCGGGCCCGCACCGTCAACGAAGCCGAATTCATCGACAGCACCTATTACCACAACATCTATTGGCGCGTGTCGCCTGACTGTCTCGCCGCTCATTACTTCCTGCTGATGCCGCTATGTTTCCGGGTGGATCGACAGGTGACGAAGGTCCTGTGCCCGATCGATTACGGATTCATTGCGGAGATCTGCCCTGACGGGCGGTTTACGGTGTTGAATGATTCCGACGACATGCTGATGCTGGAACTGCAGGAGCGCGACTCGCAGGCCTACCTGCTGCGGATCGCGCCGCCAGCGAGGACGAAGGAAGAGCGGCTGACCCGCCTCGAAGGCGAGATTGGCGCAACGACGGGCGGATGGGCCACCGCCGAGCACCGACGATCGGCGAGCCGCACTCTCTATTTTCATGAGCGCGATCTGCCCTCTGACATCGCCGAACGTACCGCGCGGTTCACGACCTTCATGCGCAACATTTTCACGCAGATGCCGCCGCCTCCCTCGCATATCCGCCACTTCCACTGGCTCGGTAACGTCCGCGACTATCGCAGCCAGATGGCTCGGGGCGGTGCAATGAAGCCGGTTGCTCTGTTGGACGATCCGCGCAATGCGATGCGGCCGACACCGGAAGAGCTGAATGCACCGTCGCAATGGATGGGTGGCACGGCGCGGCGTTTGCTGCGATATGCGCTGGAAGAGGCGATGTTGCGCAGCTCGCGCCTGCGCGGTTGGGCTCGGCACCTCGCCGAGCGGTTCGCGTCGCATCGTCGATACGGGCGGCGCACGATCGGCGAGGTTCTCCATCGGTACGAACCGCGTGCGATCCAGAAGCTTGCGTTGCGCCAGTCGCTTCCGAAGTTCGCCGCGCGGCTTGTCTCGCGGCTCGGTCGCGGGGCAGACCGATTGGTCGTCGCCTGCCTCGCCGATTATGAAGAGCACGTCCCGCCGCTTCCGATCCAAAATGTGTTTCGGCTCGCCAAGCCTCAGGCGGGCGCTGCGGCGTCTGGTGGATTCCGCCTTTCGGATGAGATCTTAGAGGGAGCTGCGAAGGGCGGTACGTTGCTCATCGTTGTGCCAATCAACCTGCTCGCGGAATGGGAGCGCTTGGCCGAGGACGCGGAGAGCGCATTGGCACGTTTCGACCACGTCATTCTCGCGCTGGTGCAGCCCTCTTTCGCGCTCGCGCGCACCCGGGATTTTTCCTGGGTGCTGTCGCTGCTCATCGGCGCCTTCGCACCGGAACGCTTCAGAATCCGGATCGAGGCGGTTGCGCTCGGCGCGGATCGCGGCCGCGCCCCGCGTCTGCTACAGCTCTGTCTTCCATCGTTTTGGCTGTGCCTGCCGAGCCGGTTAGCACATCATGTCGGCGCGCTGCTGCGCCGCGGCCTGTCCTATCCGATCAGCAACGCCGATGCGGGGCCGCAACACTTTTCGGTGCTGCTGGTCGAGCTGGCGCGGCGCCGCGCCGACCAGCTCGCGGCAGCCTAGACTACGATTCGATGCCGAGCAGTTTTGCCGCGGTGGCGCCGAGAATCTTGATGCGATCGGCGTCGCTCAGGCCGGGGATCGCCATGATGTGATCGACCGGCGCGGTGTTCCACGGGAACGGGTAATCGGTGCCGAGGACCACGTGATCGATGCCGGCCTCGGCGATCAGGTGGCGCATCCCCTCGCCGGTGAACATGATCGAGTCGAAATAGAGCTGACCGCCACGGATATATTCGGTCGGCTTTTTCTTCGGCAGCGGGCCGACCCGGTCCGGGAAAGTCGTGATCACCGCGTCCGAGCGGCTCGCGTAGGACGGCAGGAAGCCGCCGCCATGCGCGGCACAGATCTTCAGCCCCGGGAAGCGGTCGAGCGTCCCCTCGAAGATCAGATGCGACAGCGCGATCGTGGTTTCGAGCGGATTGCCGATCGTGTTGGTCAGGAGGCCATTGCCGGCGAGCCGGCCGCTCGGCTCCAATTCGCGGGTGCCGAGCGGGTGCATGAAGACGAGCACCCCGAGCTCCTCGCATTTGGCCCAGAACGGGTGGAATTTCGGATTGGCCAAATCCTGGCCGGCGACGCTCCCGGCGACGCCGACGCCGCGGAAGCCGAGCTTCTTGACCGCATGCTCGACCTGCTCGGCGGCCAGATCGGGGAATTGCAATGCCGCGGTGGCAAATCCGACAAAGCGATCCGGCTGCCCGGCGCAGAATTCCGTCAGCTTTTCGTTCTGAATGCGGATCAGCTCGGCGGCGGCATCGCGCTCGGCGCGGTACCAAAACGGGTTGATGCTGAGGGCCTCGACATCGACGCCGGTCTTGTCCATCTGCGCCAGGCGATCGCCGACATTCGACCACAGGAGGCCTGGCGCCTCGAGCGGGTGATTGATCACCTTCGCCGCATCCGGAACGATGCAATGGGCGTGCACGTCGACGGTCTTGACCCGTTTGCCGCTGACGACGACCTCGCGACGGCCATGCGCGTGCGGCTGCCCGCCGCCCCCCGCCGCGGCGCTGGCACCGGCGGTAATCTCGCACCCGACAAAAGCGATGCTGGCAGGCAAATCTCCGCTGATCGGCATTTCCGTCCCCTTAATCCGATGATCCGACGATTTCAGCCTACTACGGCATGCCGGCGCAACCCCGTCTGTTTGCCCGGTCGGTTTGCCGCAGGCGTCACAAGGCTGTAATCAACCGCCGGTAAACCTGTGCGGCTGATGGATGGGGGATCGGCAATGCAATTTCGACACGGCGTGCTGGCGGCGGCGCTGGTCGGCGCGAGTGGGCTTGGACTTCATTCGGCAGCCGCGCAAACGCCGGCACCCGCCGCGGCGCTGTCCCGCATAGGCCACATCGTCGTGATCTTTGAGGAGAACCGCAGCTTCGACAACATGTTCGGGCTGTTCCCCGGCGCCAATGGACTGGCCGCGGCCGGCGATGCCGCGGTGCAGATCGACCGCGACGGCAAGCCCTATCAGTACCTACCGCCGCCGATGCTCACCTACAGCTCGCCGCCGAAGATCGATGACCGCTTTCCGACGCAACTGCCGAATGCGCCATTTCCGATCGACCGATACGTGCCGCGCAACATCGCGACCGGCGATCCGGTGCATCGCTTCTATCAGGAGCAGGAGCAGATCAACGGCGGCAAAATGAACAAATTCGCCGCCGTGTCGAACGCTGGCGGTCTGGTCATGGGGTATTACGATTTTGCCGGCACGGTGCAGTGGCGCCTCGCCAGCGAATACACGCTCGCCGACAATGTGTTTCACACCGCGTTTGGCGGCTCGATGCTGAACCACAGCTTTTTCGTCTGCCTGTGCGCATTCCGCTGGCCGGAAGCTCCGAAAGACGCCGCAGGAATTGTCGCGAGGCTCGACGCCAATGGCGCAATGCTGACGGACGGCCAGGTGTCGCCCGACGGCGATGTGATCAACACCGCCCGCTCGGTGTTCCTGCACGCCCCCGCCGACGCCAAACCGGACCTGCTGGTGCCGCCGCAGACGATGCCGCATATCGGCGACCGTCTCGACGCGAGGGGGATCAGCTGGGCGTGGTATTCCGGCGGCTACGACGACGCGATGGCCGGACGCACCAACGAGAAATTCGAATACCACCACCAGCCGCTGGCGTTCTTCGCCGATCTCGCGCCGGGCACGCCGGCGCAGCGCGCCCATCTGAAGGATGCGGTCGATCTTTATGACGACATCGCCGCCGACCGGCTGCCGCACATCGTATTCTACAAGCCGATCGCCAAGCTTAACCTGCACCCCGGCTACACCGATCTGGAGAGCGGCGACGCGCATATCGGCGATATCGTCGCCCGGCTGCAGAAGACCTCCGCCTACAATGACATGCTGATCATCGTGACCTATGACGAGAACGGCGGCTTATGGGATCACGTCGCGCCGCCCAAGCGCGACCGCTGGGGACCGGGCACCCGGGTGCCGCTGATCGCGATCGGACCGACGGTCAAGCGCGGGTATGTCGATCACACGCAATATGAATTGAGCTCAGTCCTGAAGACGATCGAGGACCGCTTCGGCTTGGCGCCGCTCAACGACATCGATGCCAAGGCGTCCAACCTGACCGCGCTGTTACAGTAGCAGCTGCCCCGTTCGGTTGCGCGTTGACAGCGACGGCGCGCGGGTCGCAAGCTTTGACCCTGCGCGACTGCCGCGTGTGCATCGGCGGCGAACACGGTCGGAGACACGGCCG
>VAZR01000105.1 GCA_005888515.1 Alphaproteobacteria bacterium
GGTCGAATGGCCCCAGCCGCGGCGCGAGGGGTATTCCTCGTCGGTGTAGGTCGCGTCGTAGATCATTACGTCGGCCCGCTCGACCAGCTGCAGCACATTTGCGTCGAGCTCGCCAGGCCGGTGCTCGGTATCGGTGATGTAGGCCGCCGCCTTGCCATTGTATTCGACGCGGTAGCCGGTGGCGCCGTCAGGATGGTTCAGCGGGCCGGTGCGCAAAATTATCCCGGGATGCGGCTGCAGCACTTCCCGCGCCGAAAAGTCGCGGAACTCGAGCTTGGCGGCGAAAATGTCGATCGGGATCGGGAACAGCGGCGCCGACATCATCTTCTTCAGCACCGACTTGACCCCCGAACGCGGCGCCAGGTGACCGGCCCAGAAACGGATCTGGCTGCGCGCCTCATAGCAGGGCGCAAAAAACGGCAGACCGACGATGTGATCGAGATGAGTATGGCTGTAGAACAGGTCGAAATGCAGCCGGTGCCCGTTGCGCATCAGCTGATTCCCGAGCGGCCGCAGCCCCGAACCGCCATCGAAGATCAGCAGACGGTCGCCGCAGCGGATCTCGACACAGGCGGTATTGCCGCCGTAGCGCACGGTTTCGGGCCCCGGGCACGGAATGCTGCCGCGCACGCCCCAGAACCGAACGGTGAAATCTGGGTTGCGCAAGCGCGGACCCCGTTCTGCCATGCCGTTACATAAAATACGAACAATGAACAATCTGCAAAAGCCGTATCGCCGCGGTGCGCCGCCGTTCGACGGCTTTTTCGGAATGTTTGGCTCTAACTCGTCGTTAACACCTCCGCGTTATCAAGGCACCCGACGCTCATCCAGTGAGGGAGCCCCCCCGATGTCCGAGAATGAGTATGCCGCGGCGGTCGCCGAATTCCTCCGCAAAAAGGGCGTGACCCGCTGCCCGACCGCCTGTGTCGTGCCGACGCACGGCAGGGTGACCGAAGCCGACCGCGCCGCACTGCGCAATTACGACGCCGCCCGCGAAGCGGCCCGGCAGGAAAAGCTCGATCGTTACCAACAAATGCTGGTGGCCTCGTGAGGCGTTTGCTTCAATCTTTCATTTGCTCCCTAGGCGCCGCAATCAGCGGCCCTGGTAGCTTGGCCTGCGTTTCTCTTTGAAGGCGCGCACCCCTTCGGCCGCATCGGCGCTGTTGCGCACCGCGGCAAGCTCGGCGCCATAGCGCGCCGCCAGTTCCGCCGGCCCCCTCGGCAACACCCCGTCATTGACGAATCGCTTCATCGTCGCCAGCGCCAGCGGGGCGAGGCCGATGATCTTTTCGGCGAGCGCGAGCGCTTCCTCGATCTCCCTGCCATCCGGCACGATTCGGTTCACCAGCCCGATCTGGTAGGCGCGCTGCGCGTCGATCGGCTCCCCGACCAGCATCATCTCCATCGCCACCTTGTGCGGGATGCGCGCCGCGAGCCCGGCGATCATGCCGCCGGTGATGCCGACCGTCCCCTCCGGGTAGGAGAATTTCGCGCTCTCGGCCGCGACCAAGAGGTCGCACATCATCGCCATCACCAGGCCGCCGCCGATGCACCAGCCCGCGACCGCGGCGATGATCGGCTTGTCGGTCGTGATCCCGACGGTCGGGACGCAGCGCCACAATTCGGGCAGATCGGTCACGTCGGCGCCGGCCGAAAAGGCGCGGCCGCCGGTGCCGCACAAGATCGCAACCCGCTGCGCCGAGCGATCGAAGGCGGCAAACGCCTCCTGCAACTCGATCGCGACGGCCTTGTTGATCGCGTTCAGCTTCTCCGGCCGGTTGATGCTGACAATCGAGACTGGACCCCGCTCCTCAACGCTGACGACGCTCATGCATAGCCTCCAATGGGATCGATACCAGTCACATTAGCGTGGTTGGCAAGACCGGCGGAATTGTCCCGAGAACTTCGAAAACACGCGGCGTTACAGGACTTTACAATTTGAAACTGATCTTCCGGCGCACTGCTCTTATATCAGCGATTGAAAGGCAGCAGGATCTGCGCGTATGGCGGCAAAACGCATCCTCCTGGTCGAAGACGAGGCGGGAATCAGCGATTTCATGGAGATCGCCTTGCGCGGCGAGGGGTACGAGGTCGATGTCGCGCCGACCGCCAGCCGGGCCTGGGCCTGTCTCGACGCACATACTTATGCGCTGGTGATTTGCGACTGGCGGCTGCCCGACGGCGACGGCACGTTGATCGCCGATGCCGCGGCGCAGCTCGGCGCAAAGACCCTGCTGATGAGCGGCTATCTATTCCAGATGGCGGGCGGCCGGGCGGAAGCGCATGAGACGCTGATGAAGCCGGTTCGGCCACGCGAGATCGTCGCCGCCGTCCAGCGCAGCATCGGCGCCGCCGCCCTGACCTAATCCCGGCGGCCTAATCCCGGCGGCCTAATCCCGGCGGCCTAATCCCGAAACGGTTCGCGATTTGGATGCTTTCGCCGGCGCCCCCCGCTCCGCCGCGCCTGGAAGCAGCGGAGTCGAGGGTTTATAGTCGCCGGACCAAAGCCGAGAGATCAGCGATGAATCTGTTTCAAGAGCAGGGCGCAAAAGACTATGCCGCCGCCGCGGCGCAGATCCCGGTCATCGATTTCGGGCCCTGCTTTGCCGGCGAGCCGGGCGCCCTCGAACGCACCGCCAGCGTGGTGCGCCACGCTTGCGAGAATGTCGGCTTCTTCTACGCGCTGAACCACGGCGTGCCGGAATCGGTTGTCGAGCGCGCGTTCGCGGCCTCGCGCCGGTTTCACGCGCTGCCGCTCGAAGAGAAGCTGAAGCTGAAGCTCAAGCTGAACGAGAACAATATCGGCTATCTGCCGATCAATGCTTCGGTCCAGGGCGCCTCGACCGTGCACAATGCGACCCGGCCGAACCAGAACGAAAGCTTCTTTATCAGCCACGACCGCGGTCCCGAGCATCCCGACGTGATCGCCGGCACCCCGTTGCGCGGCCGCAATCAATGGCCGGAGCGGCTGCCGGGGCTGCGCGAAGACATGATGGCGTATTTCAAGGCGCTCGGCGCGATGTGCGACCGCATATTGCCGGCGTTTGCCGTGGCGCTCGACATGCCGGCCGATTTCTTCGCGCGGTTCTTCGCCGACGGGGCGCACGCGAATCTGCGGTTTCTGCACTATCCGCCGCAGCCGGCCGACGAAGACAATCTGTTCGGGCAGGCGCCGCACACCGACAACAGCTTTATGACCGCGCTTGCGCGCACCGATGTGCCAGGGCTGGCGGTGCGGCTGCCGTCCGGCGAATGGTTTCCGCCGCCGATCATCCCGGGGACGTTCCTGATCAACCTCGGCAACATCATGCGGCGCTGGTCGAACGATCGCTTCCTGTCGACCCCGCATGGCGTGCTGAACGATTCCGGCACCGACCGCTACTCGATCGCCTATTTCCACAGCCCGAATGTCGAGAGCGTCATCGATTGCCTGCCGAGCTGCGTCAGCGCCGACAACCCGGCGCGCTATGAGCCGGCAATCTATCGTGACCTCGTGCTCGACTTTTACCGCGCCAATTATTTCCACCAGAAGGGCCACCGCTCGAAAGCGGCCGCAATGGTCGAAGCGGCGGCGGAGTAGGAGCGCTACTGGGCGAGGGGATTGCTTCGTCGCTGCGCGCTCCTCGCAATGACAACCCTTTGCTGTCATTGCGAGCGAAGCGAAGCAATCTCCATCAGGAGTGAGCTGAGCTATTAGGGAGGGGGCCGTGTTTGATCTCGATCGCTTTGTCGAGGATTGCCGTGGCGCATTGAGCGCGGACCGGACCCACAAATCGGTGCGCGAGGTCGTCGCGCGCGCGGTCGCCGACCCGGCCGGCGTCATCGCCGGGATCGGCGAACCGAGGCGCGCCGAGGTGCAGAAGCTCTATCACGCGCCCGATCTGACGATCCTGAATGTGATCTGGGCGCCGGGCATGACGATCCGCCCGCACAATCACCTGATGTGGGCGGTGATCGGCATCTATACCGGGCGCGAGAACAACATCTTCTGGCGGCGCTTGCCCGACGATGCCGCCGGAAGGATCGAGGCGGCCGGCGCCAAATCCGTGGGCGAGCGCGACGCCGAGCCTTTGGGACGCGATATCATCCATACGGTGACCAATCCGTTGGATCGGCTGACCGGCGCGATCCACGTTTATGGCGGCGATTTCTTCGCCACTCCCCGCAACGAGTGGGATCCGGAGACATTGGTCGAAGCCGAGTTCGAGATGCAGACGACGATGCGGCTGTTCGAGGAGGCGAACGCTGCTTACGAAGCGCGGATGAGAGCCTCGTGAGCCTCAAGGTCTACGCCTTCACCTGCGGGCATCTGACCGGCGAGCTCGGCCATCTGATGGAGGGCGGCGAGGGCCGCATCCGACTGCCGATCCCCGCCTATCTGATCGAGCACCCCAAGGGCACGGCGCTATTCGATACCGGGATGCGCCCGGATTGCCAGCACGACCCGGCGGCGCGGCTCGGGGCGCGCCTGACCGGCCTGTTCGAGTTCGACTACCACCCCGGCGAGGAGATTAGCGCGCGCCTGACGGCGCTCGGCCGCGAACCCGAAAAAATCGACCTGATCATCAACTCGCATTTCCATTTCGACCATGTCGGCGGCAACGCGCTGATCCCGAATGCGACGATGCTGGTTCAGCGCCGCGAATGGGATGCCGGCATGGACCCGGACAGCGCCGCGAAGCGCGGCTTCAACCCACGCGATTTCGATCTCGGCCACAAATTGCGCCTCGTCGACGGCGAACATGACGTCTTCGGCGACGGCTCAGTCGTGTGCCTGCCGACCCACGGCCATACGCCGGGGCATCAATCGCTGAAATTGCACCTGGCCGGCGGCGATGTCGTGCTGGCAGCCGACAGCTGTTATTTCTGCCGCACCTTGCGCGAGCGCCGGCTGCCGCGCTTCGCCTATGACAAGGAGGCGATGCTGGTTGCGCTCGACCGCCTGGCGGCGCTCGAAACCGCGGGCGCACGCATCTTTTTCGGCCATGATCCGGAATTCTGGCAGACCGTGCCGCAGGCCCCGACGGCGATTACCTAGACTGGACCGCTATAGTGCGTCCTTCGAGACGCGCCCTCCGGGCGCTCCTCAGGATGAGGAATGGTTTTGATGCCGTCCCACAATTTCCCTCATCCTGAGCGCGAGCGAAGCGAGCAAGTCGAAGGACGCACAGCACGGATGCAGCGGCGTAGAATAAGGAAATGAGGCAGCTTCCGCCCGCGATCCTGTTCGATCTCGACGACACGATCCTGTCTGCCTTTGGTCAGGCCGAGGGGCAGTGGCAGCGGGTCATCGCCGAATTCATCGAGCATCTGGCGCCGCATCCGCCGGACGACATCGTCACAGCGATCCAGGCCTATTCGCGTTTTCTGTGGGCCGATCAGGCCCGGCACAAGCACTGGCGGCGCCGGATCGGCGAGGCGCGGCGTCACATTGTGCAGAACGCCTTTGCCGAGCTGTGCGGCAAAGCGGGGCAGCCGGCGCCATCGGGCGAGCTGTGCGATGCGATCGCCGGCCGCTTCAACGAAATACAGGAAGCCGAGCTGCGGATGTTCCCGGGATCCCACGAAACCCTCGACCGGCTAAAGCAGCTCGGGGTCAAGCTGGCGCTGGTCACCAACGGCGCCGGTCCGCCGCAGCGCAAAAAGGTCGTGCGGTTCGCGCTCGAACACCGCTTCGACCACATCCAGATCGAAGGCGAGCACGGCTTCGGGAAGCCCGAGGAAGAGGCCTATCGCCACGCGATGAAAGCGCTCGGCGTCGGCCCCGAGGACACCTGGATGGTCGGCGACAATCTCGAATGGGAGGTCGTCGCGCCGCAGCGGCTCGGGATTTACGCGATCTGGTATGACGGCTACGGCATCGGCCTGCCGCCGGGTTCGCCGATCCGCCCCGACCGCATCATCCGCAGCCTGCCGGAATTGCTGCCGTAAC
>VAZR01000400.1 GCA_005888515.1 Alphaproteobacteria bacterium
GCCTTCGACAATCTGCCGCCGGGCACCTATGCCGTCGGCGCCTTCCACGATGAGAACGCCAACGACCATCTGGACACGAACTTTCTCGGCCTGCCGACCGAGGGGTATGCCCTGTCGAACGGCGTCCGCGCGGTCATGGCCAAGCCGACCTTCCAGCAAGCCGCCTTCAGCGTCGGCAACGGCGACAAGCCGGTCAGCCTGCAGATCCGGTACTAACTTCATCAGGTTACAGGGGAGCGGCGGTCTCTTCCGCCGCTCTTTTGCGCGTCAGCCAACTGGGCGAGTGCACCGAGCGTGCAATGCCCATTTTCCGGCCTTATTGAGATAGCCCCCCGCCGCGGGCGCCCGGTCGCGCCGCCTGCAACCAGCTCTGTCGCTTTAGGCATTCTCTGTCGCTGTTAGCCATTGTGTATCCGGTGGATATACCTTAGTTTGATGCGCGATCTGGAGACGCCATGCCCGTGAAGTCGCGCATCAGGAAATGGGGCAACAGCCTCGGCGTACGGGTGCCACGCGAGATCGCTGCGCGGGCCGGACTCGATGAAGGCGCGCGCGTCGATATTGAAGGCTTCTCCGACGGGCGGATCGTCATTACGCCGTCGCGCCGCCGGTTCACGCTCAACGAGTTGTTGGCCGGCATGACGCCCGAACGGGAGCACCCTTTGGAAGATGATGGGCCGCGCGGCGAGGAACTGCTCTGAATGGATCTGCCCGATCGCGGCAGCCTCATATGGCTGCTCTTCTCTCCGCAGGCGGGCAGCGAGCAGGCAGGTCGGCGTCCCGGCATCGTCCTGACGCCGCTTGCCTACCATCAGCGATCGAGACTCGCGATCGTATGCCCGATCACCAGCCGCGAGCGCGGCTGGCCTACCGAAGTGAAACTGCCGCCCGGACTACCGGTTTCGGGTGTCGTTCTTGTCGACCACCTTCGCAGCGTTGATCGCGAGGCACGCAAGCTGGAGATCGTCGGTCACGCGCCGGAGAATGTGCTCGACGAAATCAATGCGCGGCTGGCACCGCTGCTGAACCTGTGAGTTAAAATCGCGTCGCCATGCCGATCGCGCCGCCTGAAGCTCAGCTCGAACACGCCTCCGGGGCGCCGGGGACCCCGCCCTCGTGGACCAGCAGCGCAAAGGACATGGTCGGCACCTCGCTGGGCCAAGCGCGGCTGTGGTTCACCCTCGGCTTTGGCATCGTCAACGAAATCTACTATCCGCGCGTCGACATCCCGCAGATCCGCGATCTCGGCTTCATCGTCGCCGGGCCGGGCGGGTTCTGGTGGGAGGTCAAGCGCAACCAGGACTACAGGCTGCGCCTGCTGGCGCCCGGCGCGGCGGCCGTCGAGGTGGTGCACAAGCACGAGCGCTACACGCTGCGGCTGCGCGTCACCCCCGACCCGCGGCGCGACGTCCTCGCCATCGAGTGCCGGCTCGACGGCGATCCCGAGCTCCGCCTTTACGCATTGCTGGCGCCGCATCTGGGCGCCACCGGCCGGGACAACATCGCCGCGGTCGAGCGTTACCGCGGCCGGCGCATTCTGTGGGCTGAGCAGGGCCCGTTCGGCTGCGCCCTCGCCGCCGCCGGGCCCCGCCAAGGGGACGCCTTCGGCCGGGCCAGCGCCGGCTATGTCGGGACCAGCGATGGCTGGCAGGATTTCGCTCGTAACGGCGCGATGAGCTGGGAATACGGGGTCGCCGGGCCGGGCAATGTCGCGCTGACCGGCGAGTTGCCGCGCCGCGCCGTCCTGGCCCTCGGCTTCGGCAGCAGCGCCGAATCGGCGGCGACCCTCGCGATCTCCAGCCTGATCCAGCCCTTCGACAGCAGCTTTCCTCGTCTCGACAATCGTGCTGCGCGCCCATCTCGACAAGACCTATCCCGGCGCGATGGTCGCCAGTCTCAGCGTCCCCTGGGGCGATACCGGCGACGAGCGCGGCGGCTATCATTTGGTGTGGCCGCGCGATCTGGTGGAATGCGCCGGCGCGTTGCTGGCGCTGGGTGCGCAGCCCGAGGCGCGCGACACGCTGCGCTACCTAGTCGCGACGCAGACCGAGGACGGCCACTGGAATCAGAACCAGTGGCTCGGCGGGACGCCTTATTGGACGGGCATTCAGCTCGACGAAACCGCCTTTCCGGTGTTGCTCGCCTCGGCGCTCGCCGACCGCGATGCGCTGCGCGGCATCGCCGTCGAGGACATGGTGCGCCGGGCGCTCGGCTTTATTGCCCGCAGCGGCCCGGCGACGGCACAGGACCGCTGGGAGGAGAATGAGGGCATCAACCCGTTCACCCTCGCAGTTTCTATCGCGGCTTTGGTCGCCGGCGCGGCGCTGCTGCCGAACGATGCCGCGGAATGGGCGCTCGCCTTGGCGGATTTCTGGAATGCCAATATCGAGGAATGGTCGACGGTCAGCGATACGCCATTGGCGCGGCAATACGGCGTCCCCGGTTATTACCTGCGCGTTGCGCCGCCGGGCATGCTGGCCGATCACAAGGCGAGCGCCGCTTTCGTGCCGATCCGCAACCAGCCCTACGATGCCGGACGGCCCGCCGATCAGCAAATCGGCACCGAATTTCTGCAATTGGTGCGGTTTGGGCTGCGTCGTGCCGATGATCCGCTGATCCTCGGGTCGCTGCGGCTCGCCGACGCGCTGCTCAAGACCGACACGCCGAACGGCCCGGTGTGGCACCGCTATCTCGGCGATGGCTATGGCGAGCACGAGGACGGCCGCGCCTATGATGGCACCGGCATCGGCCGCGGCTGGCCGCTGTTGACCGGCGAGCGCGGTCATTACGAGGTGATCGCCGGCCGCGACGCGCTGCCCTATCTCGAAGCGATCGTGGCGATGGCCAGCCCCGGCGGCATGATCCCGGAGCAGGTGTGGGATGCCGAGCCGGTGCCCGCGCGGCGTCTCGTTCCCGGCGAGGCGACCGGCTCGGCGATGCCGCTCGCCTGGGCGCATGCCGAATTCGTCAAGCTGTTGGTATCATCGCAACTCGGCCGCGCCTTCGACCGGCCGGAAGCGGTGTGGCAGCGCTACCGCGGGCGGCCGCCGCATCCGGAATGC
>VAZR01000401.1 GCA_005888515.1 Alphaproteobacteria bacterium
AATGCTCAAGATGAGCGGGGCCATCGACATCATCGTGCCGCGCGGCGGTGCGTCCTTAATCGAGCGGGTGCAGCGCGAGAGCCGCATCCCGGTCATCGCCCATCTCGAAGGCCTCTGCCACACCTATATTGACCGCGCCGCGGATCCCGAGAAGGCGCGCAACATCGCGCTAAACGCGAAGATGCGCCGCGTCTCGATCTGTGGCGCCACCGAGACCCTGCTGGTCGATCGCCCGGTCGCCGGCACCGTGCTGCCGCCGATCCTCACCGATCTGCGCGCCGCCGGCTGCGAATTGCGCGGTGATCCTGAGACCTTGGCGCTCGATTCCCAGGTGGCGCCTGCCACCGAGCAGGATTGGCGCACCGAATATCTGGACGCGATCCTCGCGGTCCGAGTCGTCGATGGGGTCTCCGCGGCGGTCGATCACATCAACCGCTACGGTTCACACCATACCGATGCGATCGTGACCGAGGACGAGGCGACCGCCGAGCGCTTCCTGCGCGAGGTCGACAGCGCGATCGTGCTGGTCAATGCTTCGACCCAGTTCGCCGATGGCGGCGAGTTCGGCATGGGCGCCGAAATCGGCATCTCGACGCAGCGGCTGCCGCCGCGCGGGCCGGTCGGCGACGCCGAGCTGACCACCTATAAATACCTCGTTCGCGGCAACGGCCAGGTGCGCCCCTGAGGAAGAGTAAGGCTGCTAGCCCCCACCCGCCCGCTGCTCGCGCGGCGGATCGTTCAACCCGGCCCATGGCGGCCATCTCCATATCAGCCGCCTCGCCTTGCAGCGGCTCGGCCTTGACGAGATCTGGTGGCTGATCTCGCCGCAAAATCCGTTGAAGCCGCCCATCGGGATGGCCCCCTTTGCCGAGCGCCTGGCGCAGGCCCGCGAGGTCGCGGCCGAGGACCGGCGCATCATCGTCACAGGCATTGAGGCGGAACTCGGCTCGACCTATACCGCCGACACGCTGAAGGCGCTGCGCCGGCGCTTTCCGCGCGCCCGTTTCGTCTGGCTGATGGGTGGCGATAACCTCGCCCAATTCCCATATTGGGACCGGTGGCAGGAGATTTTCCGCACGGTTCCGATCGCTGTTTTCGCCCGGCCGGGCGTCGGTTTGAAGCCGCTCGCCGGCTTGGCCGCCCGGCGCTTCGCCGGGGCAAGGCTGCCGGTCGCCGCGGCGCGCCGGCTGGCGTTGATGCCGCCTCCCGCCTGGGTATTTTTTCACACCCGGCTCGACCCCCGCTCGGCCACCCGGATTCGGGCCGAGCACCAGTTGCGTAACCTGAAGGAGATGAGACCCGCAGTGACAGCCCAAACACCCGCCATCGCTATGCTGAACCCCCGTCCACGGCAGGCTAGCCGTGCGCCGGAATTGCTCCGCTGCATCATCGATAGTCTCGAGGATGGCAAGGCCGAGGACATCGTCACGATCGACCTCGCCGGCAAGACGACGATCGCCGACTACATGGTGGTCGCGAGCGGCCGCTCGGCGCGACAAGTCCTGTCCTTGACCGATCACCTCGAACAGGCGATCCCCGGCCGCGTCGCAATCGAGGGCAAGAGCCAGGGCGATTGGGTCTTGATCGACGCCGGCGATGTGATCGTGCACATCTTCCGGCCGGACATTCGCGCCTATTACAACCTCGAAAAGATGTGGGGCTCGGATCTGCCGGACGCCGAGGCGGCGTTGCATTAAGGCGGCTCGCGATCCGTTTTTACCTGCTTGCGATTGGCCGGCTGCGCCGCGGCCCGCTACATGATCTTCAAACCGATTATGCCGGGCGGATCTCACTGCCCGCGACGATCCTCGACCTCGAAGAAAAGCGACGCTTGCCGCCGGCGCTTCTGAAGGCCCGCGAGGCCGAGCTGATCCTCGCCGCCTTACCGGCCGGCGCCCGCCTCGTTGCGCTGGATCGCGCCGGGCAGGCCTGGTCCAGCCGTGAATTGGCCGATCGGCTGTCGAGCTGGGCCGATCGCGGCATCGGCGCGGTGGCTTTTGCGATCGGCGGTGCCGAGGGGCTTGGCGCCCCCGTCCTCGACCGCGCCGACGCGGTCCTGTCGCTTGGCCCGATGACCTGGCCGCACCTGCTGGTGCGTACGATGCTCCTCGAACAGCTCTACCGCGCGCAGCAGATCCAGGCCGGCCACCCCTATCACC
>VAZR01000402.1 GCA_005888515.1 Alphaproteobacteria bacterium
CGACAAAGGAGGAGCTCGAAAAACTCGCCGGCTATTCTCCCGATATCGAGAAATCGCGAGCCGAGGCCAAGCACCTGTTGAAGGAGGCCGGCGCCGAGGGGCTCAGTTTCGAGCTGCTCAATCGCAATGTCGATCAGCCCTACAAATACAACGGCTCCTGGGTCGTCGACGAATGGAGCAAGATCGGGCTCAAGGTCACGCAGAAGGTCGTGCCGACCGGCCCCTGGTTCGACACGATGCGGGCCGGCAATTTCGAGATCGCGGTCTATGGCAACTGCCAGAATGTCGTGAACCCGCTGGTCGATGTACAGCGCTATCTGCCGTACACGGTGCAACCGCAGAATTTCGGCTTCTACGAGGACCCCGCCGAGATCGAGCTCTACGAGAAGATGGTGGCGGAGACCGACCCGGCCGCCCAGCGGTCCTTGATGCGCCAGTTCGAGAAGGACGTGCTCGACGACAAGGCGCACGCGATCTTTTTGCTGTGGTGGTACCGCAGCGTCCTGTCCCGGTCGTACGTCAAGGGCTGGAAGATCAACCCGAGCCATTACGTCAATCAAGATCTCGCGACCGTGTGGCTCGACAAGTGACCCGGCCCTTCGGCGTTTGTAGGATGGGTTGAGCGGGGCGAAACCCATCCTCCGCCGCGCGACGGGAGCGCATCGTGCGATATTCGGTGAGCGCGGTACTCGCGTTTCTTGTGTTGTCTGGTTGCGCGACGCAGCAGGTCGCGGTCCGCCAAGAGGGCCAGACGACCGTTTGCGCCGTCAGAGCCGGCGAAAAGCAGACTTATTGGAATGAAGCGGCAGCCAGGTCCGACGGCGCGCTCGTGATCCTCGCGGGCGAATGCCCTTCCCTGCCCAACATGGAGGGCGGCGGGGCCGGTTCGGGGATGTAATCGATTTTCGCCGGGTTGGATTACGCTTTTTCGCCGCGGGACTTAGCTTGGCGCTCGGCGCGGCGCTCGCTGCGGCATTGCCGGCGAGCGCGGCGGAGACTCCAAAGCGCGGCGGCACCTTGACCTACCTGATCCCGGCCGACGCGCCGCCGACCTTCGACGGCCACCGCGAGACGACCTACGCCACGGTGCATTCGGTCGCGCCGTTCTACAGCGTCTTGATCCGGATCAACCCGGACAACCCGGGCTCGACCACCGATTTCGTGTGCGACCTGTGCACCGAGATGCCGAAGCCGACCGATGACGGCAAGACCTACACGTTTAAGATCCTCCCGGGTGTCAAGTTTCACAACGGCGACCCGCTGACCGCCGAGGACATCGCGACCAGCCTGCACATGATCGCGTTTCCGCCGGAGGGCGTCTTAAGCCCGCGCTCCAGCGACTTCGAGATGGTCGACAAGATCGAGGCGCCCGATCCCTCGACCGTGGTCATTCGTCTGAAATTCGCGACCAGCGCGTTTCTGCCGGCGCTGGCCGATCCCTACGCCTTCATTTACCAGAAGAAGGTCTTGGACAAGGACCCGCACTGGTACGAGAAAAACATCCTCGGCTCCGGCCCGTTCAAATTTGCCAATTACGAAGTGGGCCAGTCGATCAGGGGGGTGCGCAATCCCGATTATTACCACAAGGGGCTGCCTTATCTCGACGAGATCGTCGGGATTTATGCGCCAAAGCAGGCGACCCGGATCGACGCGATCCGCAGCGACCGCGGCGCGATCGAATTTCGCGGTCTGCCGCCGGCCTCGCGCGACGAGTTGAAGAAATCCCTCGGCGACCAGATCGCGGTCCAGGAGAGCGACTGGAACTGCGGCAGCGTCGTGACAATCAATCACGCCAGGAAGCCGTTCGACGATGTCCGCGTCCGGCGGGCATTGACCTTGGCGATCGACCGGTGGCACGGCGCCGAGGCGCTGTCGAAGATCGCCAATGTCCGCACGGTCGGCAGCATCATTTTCCCGGGCGACCCGCTGGCGCCGAGCAAGGAACAATTGCATGAGGTCGCCGGTTTTTGGCCCGACATCGAGAAATCGCGGACCGAGGCGAAGCGCCTGTTGAAGGAAGCCGGCGCCGAGAATTTGAGCTTCGAATTGCTCAACCGCGATGTCGATCAGCCGTACAAATACGTCGGCATCTGGATCACCGACGAATGGAGCAAGATCGGCGTCAAGGTCACTCAGAAGGTCCTGCCCAGCGGCCCCTGGGTCGCGGCCGAGCGCGCCGGCGACTTCGCGGTCGTACTGCAGGCCAATTGCCACAGCGTCGTCAACCCGCTGATCGACGTGCAGCCGTATCTGTCGAGCTCGATCAGCAAGCAGAATTACGGCAATTACGAAGACCCGCGGCAGCAGGAGATCTTCGAGAAGGCGCTGCACGAGACCGACCCGGCGAAGCAGAAACAGCTGATGTTCCAGTTCGCCAAGCACGTCATGGATATCGAAGCGCACAAGCTGGTGCTGCCCTGGTGGTATCGGATCGTCCCTTACCGGTCTTACGTCAAAGGCTGGAAGA
>VAZR01000106.1 GCA_005888515.1 Alphaproteobacteria bacterium
CCTGGGCCATCGAGTCGGTGCCGGGTAGCGCCGCATTGGGGCCGTTCGGGCCGTAGCCGGATACCGAGACATAAACAAGCTTCGCGTTCACTCGGCGAAGCTCGTCGTAGCCGAAACCGTTCTTCTCGGCCGCGCCGGGCCGGAAATTCTGGCCGAAGATGTCGGCCCGGGCGACCAGCTTGCGAAGGATTCCGCGGCCTTCTTCGGTTTTCAAGTTCAGCGTGACGCTCTTCACGCCGCGGTTGTTGGTTTCGAAATAGGTGCTGGGAAAGCCGGGCATCACGGTCGAGCCGCGCGAATTGTCGCCGATCTCAGGCACCTCGATCTTGATGACCTCGGCGCCGAGATCCGCCATCAGCATATAGGGCACCGTGCCGGCCTGCGCGGTCGAGCAGGCGACCACCTTGACACCCTGCAAAGGGCCATGCGGCTCAGTCATCGACGATCTCCCGTCTCGTTCCCGGCTGAGTGCAGATGAAATGCCGGAACGCCAGCGCACACAAGCTCGGCGAGGCGGAGACTCTCGCCGAGCAGCACTGATCGTTTAAAACCGGCGTCCCGGTGAACGCCGGGACGCGGTTTAAAGACAGCCAATCCGGGGGGCTTTAAATCTTTAAGGCAGCTAAGGGCAGACCGTCGTCCGTCCGGAGCTATTCCTCAGTTTCGACTTCCCTGCTGTTATGGCGGCGCGCCAGGCGCCCCATCTCGTCGAGCAGCTCGTGCAGCGCCTGGTCGGCGGTGAAGGACATCTTGGCGAAAGCGCGCAGAAAGCTATCGGTGCGCGGCAGCTGGAAAAGCGTCTCCTCGCCATCCTTTGGGGTCGTCGCGGTGACCAGGACGACGTTGTCGAAAGGCTGCAGCACCAATTCCTTCAAGGGCTTGCCGGGTCCGGTCACATATTCGACGACACGGCAGCGCTCGCTTTCCGGTGCCTCGTTGAGGATCGTCATCCGATACGCGGCACGGGTAGTCGAGGCCTCGACCAGCGCGCGGGCGAACGGACGAAGGAACGTCTCGTCGAAACCCAGAATCGCGGTCGGCCGGTCATTATTGACCGAGGAGCGCATCTCCAGCGTCGTCCACAACGAGGCGCGGCCCTGGAAATAATCGGCCGAAGCGAGATCCAGATTGATTGAATCAATCGGCATCGGCGGCGAGACCGAACGCGCTGATAAAAAAGCAAAGCAGGCCGGTTCGCGTTTAAGTGAAATGTTGGTCGTCGCTTCCAGATTGCGGTCGCTGATCGCAGGCGTTGGTGTTTCAGCCATGGCGAGGCCTATTATCGGTGGCGACGAACAATGCGTAAGGAGACGCTCTCACCGCATGTTACAGTAAATCGCATTCCGTAACACTTGATAAATGGCGAGCCGGTCTGTGTCAAACGAGGCTCGTCGGAGGTCGCTGCGGCCATCTGCCGCGCGCGAAGCCGCATGCGAGTTTGCCGTGCTTTGCGCCCGAATCGGTCGGCGCAGCGATGTCTCAGCCTTGTGCGAGCCGTTCCAGCTCGGCCGCAGCCTCGAACCACTCGGTTTCCGCCTCAGCGATCATCCGCGCCAGCTCGGCGCGCCGCTTCAGCGCATCTGATAAGGCTGCCCCCTGGCCTGCGAAAGCCTTTGGATCAAGCAGGCTGCGGTCAAGCGCTTGCTGCTCGGCGGCAAGCCGCGCCGCCGCCGCCTCGGCAAGCCGCGCCTTGCGCCGCAACGGCTCCAGCGCCACGCGACGTTCTGCCGCCTCGCGCCGTCCCGCACGCCGCGGATTGGTCGGCGCCGCTGCGGCCGCGCGATCTTGGGACGGCTCGTCGCGTTCGAGGAGCCGCCGGCGATAGGCGTCGAGATCGTCCTCGAACGGCTGCACGGTGCCGTCGGCGACCAGCCACAACCGGTCGGCGACCAGCTCGACAAGGTGCCAGTCATGGCTCACCAGCACGACCGCGCCGGAATATTCAGCGAGCGCCGCGACCAAGGCTTCCCGGGTTTCCATGTCGAGGTGATTGGTCGGCTCGTCGAGTATCAACAAACCCGGCGCGTCATGGGTAACTAGGGCAAGATTGAGGCGGGCGCGTTCGCCGCCCGACAATTCGCCGACCGGCACAAACGCCTTGTCCTGGCTGAAACCGAAGGCGCCGAGCCGGGTCCGCACCGGCTCGGGCGGGCTGTCGGGTATCAGCGCGGCGAGATGATCGAAGGCCGATTCGGCGGGCCGCATTTCCTCGATCTGGTGCTGAGCGAAGAAGCCGCAGCCCAGTTTCGGCGCGCGAACCATTCGGCCCGAAAACGGTTCGAGCCGGCCCGCGAGCAGCCGGGCAAGGGTCGTCTTGCCGTTGCCGTTGGCGCCCAGCAATGCAATGCGGTCATCGCGGCGGGCTCAGCTCCGGCGGTTGCGGCAGGCAGAGCGAGACCGGCGCCGCATCGGCGATCAGCGCGACCGGTTCGAGCCGCGCCAATGCCTTAACGCGGCTCTGCGCCTGGCGCGCTTTCGAGGCCTTGTAGCGGAAGCGGTCGATAAAGCGCTGCAGTCGCTCGCGCTCGCGCTGCTGCCGCTGCGCCAGCGCGGCCTGACGAGTCGCGGCCTCGCGGCGGGCGCGCAGGAACGCGTCGAACCCGCCGGAATAGAGCGCCAGCTTGCCGTTATCGAGGTGCAGCGTCGTGGTCGTCGCGACATTGAGCAGCTGCCGGTCGTGGCTGACCAGAATGAAACTGTGCCGGTAACGCCGCAAAAAGCGTTCGAGCCATAGTGCCGCTTCGAGGTCGAGATGATTGGTGGGTTCGTCGAGCAGCAGCAGATCGGGCTCGGCGAACAGCACCGCCGCCAAGGCCACCCGCATGCGCCAGCCGCCCGACAGTTCGAAGAGCGGCCGTTCCTGCATCGCGGCATCGAGGCCAAGGCCGGCGAGGATCCGGGCGGCTCGTGCCGGCGCGGCGCGCGCCCCGATCTCGTCGAGCCGCGCCTCGACCTCGGCGATGCGCAGGGGGGCGGGATCGCGCTCCAGCTCTCGCAGCAGCGCCGCGCGCTCCTTGTCGGCGGCGAGCACCGTGTCGAGCGCGGTTCCCTCGCCACCCGGCGCCTCTTGCGCGAGAAAGCCGATACGCCAGCTCTTGGGCACGAAAATATCGCCGCTATCCGGCAACAGGCGACCGCGGATCAGATCGAGCAATGTCGACTTGCCGGCGCCGTTGCGCCCCACCAGGCCGAGCTTGCACCTCGCCGGGATCTGGGCGTTGGCCTCGTCGAACAGCGCGCGGCCGTGGCGCCCGCCGACGCGGTAGGTCAGGCCAGAAATCGTCAGCATGCCGCCCTTTTACCATGGCGCTGCGAGAGAGCGCGATGAGCCGCACCGCCGCAACCCGTTCCGGCCAGGTCAGGATCGGCATCTCCGGCTGGCGCTATCGCGGCTGGCAGGGCAGCTTCTACCCAAAAAAACTGCGCCAGAAAGACGAGCTCTCCTATGCCAGCCGGCATGTCGATACGATCGAGATCAACGGCACACATTATTCGCTGCAACGCCCCGAGTATTTCGCCCGCTGGCGTGATGAGACGCCGGAGGACTTCCTGTTCGCAGTCAAGGGCAGCCGTTTCATCACGCATCTGAAACAGCTGCGCGACATCGAAACGCCGTTAGCCAATTTCTTTGCTTCCGGGGTGCTGCGACTGGAAGAGAAGCTCGGGCCGTTTTTGTGGCAATTCTCGCCGCGTTTCCGCTTCGATGCCGAGAAGCTCGACGGGTTTCTGGCGCTGCTGCCGCGCGACAGCGCGGCTGCCGCGGCGCTGGCCGAGCATCACGATGATCGGTTAAAGGGCCGCGCCTGGACCAAGACGGAGCGGAAGCGGCCGCTGCGCCATGCGATCGAGATCCGCCATCCGAGCTTTCTCGATCCGGCTTTCGTGCGACTCCTGCGCCTTCGCAACATTGCGCTGGTGTTCGCCGATGCCGTCGATTGGCCCTATGCCGAGGACATCACCGCCGATTTTTTGTATTTGCGGCTGCATGGCTCCGAGGAGCTTTACGCCAGCGGCTACGATGACGATGCGCTCGACCATTGGGCGACGCGCATCCGACGTTGGAGACAGGGCGCCGAGCCCAATGACGCAGAACTGGTCGACACGTCAACGCGGCCGCCTCGTCGTGCTCGCGACGTCTATATCTATTTCGACAATGACGCGAAGGTGCGCGCGCCGGTGGACGCACAGTCATTACGCGAGCGTTTGCAGCAATAAACCCGGTAAGTGGATCAACTTGCGATTGTCGTTGCGGCGGGCACTGCGACAACGCAATCTCAATAAGCGCGGCGCAGGCAATGACACCGCCCGAAGCGGGAACCGATGCTCACCAAGGATCTTCTGTTCGGCATGAATGTGCTGAGCCTGGCCGGCTTCGTCGTGATGTTTTTCGCGCTCAATCTCGCGCGCCGGCCGGATCTCGCGAGGATCTGGAGCATCGCACTGATGAGCGCCGGAACGGCGCTGCTGCTCATTGGCCTTTATCTGCGGACGCCGACCGGGTGAGAAGAAACAGATGCTGAGAAGAACCTTGATGGCGGTGGTTGCCATCCTCTGCTTTGACTTGTTCACCACGGCGCATGCCGCGGATCCGATAGTGCTGCAATTGAAGTGGCTGGCGGACGCGCAATCGGCCGGGTTCTATATCGCGCAGGCGAAGGGCTTTTATCGCCAGGCCGGGCTCGACGTGACGATCCTGCCCGGCGGACCGAACGTCACTCCGTCCGAAGTGCTCGCCACCGGCAAGGCCGATGTTGCGGTCGATTGGATGCCGTCGGCCCTAGCGGCCCGAGACAAAGGCGCACCGATCGTCAACATCGCGCAGATGTTTCAGCATTCCGGGCTGCAGCTGACCTGCCGGCGAGACAGCGGCATCCGCCGTCCGGCCGACTTCAAGGGCAAGCAAATCGGGGTTTGGTTTGCCGGCAACGAGTACCCATTCCTCGCCTGGATGGCGAAGCTCGGGCTGCGAACGGACGGGCCCAATCCCGACATCACCGTGCTGCGGCAAGGCGGCGGGGTCAAATTGTTGACCAAGAAGCAGGCCGATTGCATCTCGACGATGACCTACAACGAGTACGGGCAGCTGCTCGATGCCGGGATGAAGCCGTCGGAGCTGGTCGTCTTCCGCTATGACGACCAAGGCGTCGCGGTATTGGAAGATGGGCTTTACGTCTTGCAGCCGGCGCTCGCCGATCCGGCCAAGATGGACCGGCTTGCCGGTTTCCTGCGCGCCTCGGTCGAGGGTTGGCGCTACGCAACGGCGCCGGAGCATCAAGCCGAAACGGTCGCGATCGTGTTGCGCAATGCCTCACCCGGCATGACCGACGCGCCGCATCAGCAGCGCATGCTGCGCGAAGTCGCACGGCTGATCCCAGGGAACGGCCACGGACTGGGCTATCTTGAGCCGGCCGCGTACCAGCGCACCGTCGATGTGCTGCTGTCGGGCACGGCCAACCCGGTGATCCGGCAGAAGCCGGAGGGCGCCTGGACGCACGCGGTCTGGGACAAGGCCTTCGCGCGATATCTACCGCGCCAGCACCGGCAATTCGATAAAGGACGGCGTCGCTTCGGCGTGATGGACTGCGTTGCGGGCGACGCGAATGTCAGCGTCGCTGTCCCGCGCCAGCACCGGATGGCCGCTATTCGTGTTGCGAGCGCGCCGCGGGAAATTGCTGCTGGTCACGTCGACCTCGATGCGGCTGCCGGCGGCAAAAGTGTGATGAATGTCGCCGAGACCGATCGTCACCTGATAGATCCGGTCGGGCTCCAACTGCTGCAGCTCGGCCGTGCCACCGCGATACATCGCGCGCACGACGCCGTCCATCAGCAGCATCGCCCGTCCGTCCGGCATCAGCTCGATCAGTTTGGCGATGAAATCGGTATCGGGGCAATCCGATTGCACATGCAATGTGGCGCGCACATTACCGGCGATCGTCAGATCCCCGGTGAGCGGTTCGCCGCGGTAGACGAGGCCGTTGCGCGCCGCCCCGCCCGGCCCATCCACAGTGAGGGTCCCCTCGCCCCGTAGATACAGCCGTTGCGGGCGAGTGCCCGGCGGCGGCCAGCGCTCGGCATGGCACCAGTCGTCGGGCTTATAGGCGGCGCGGTCCTCGATCCAGGCGCGCGGTGAATAGAACACCGGCGGCTCATCGAGCAATGAGGTCCGCTCGTCCCTCAGCCAATAGCCGAACCATTCGAAATACGGGTCGCGCGGCCAGAAATTCTCGGCATAGACGAAGTAGTGCTCGTTTGGGCCGACCCAGAGTTTTTGCGTGCCGGTGCGCGCCTGGATGTCCTGAAACGCGGCGATGACGCTGGTCTGGAAGATGTCGAACCAGCTGGTGACGTGAAATCCGGGAATGTCGATCGTGCGGCGGAAATTATGCGCGGCGCGGAACGCGTCCGGCGCCGGATGGCTGATGATCTCGTCGAGAAAAGGCTGCCAGGTCGCGAAATCAGGATAACCGGCCAACGGCAGGCGTAACCAATCCTCCGAAGCGATGAACGGCGGCTCGGAAAGGCGTGCGGCATCGAGCCTGGTGTAACGCGCCGCCGCGCGCTCGGCCGCAGCGTCGAGCTCCGCCGCGGTGATGCCGAAGCGCTGCAAAACCGCTTCGCGATGCGATATGGAAAGGCCGGGGATGTTTTTTGCCACCCACAGCCACAACCGCTCCATCTCGACCGAGCCGCCCTCGTAGACGACGTCGTCGTAGATGCTGGAGCCGCCGGCCTGAGCGAAAAACGCGCGCAGGCACGGGTGTCGGGTCGAGGCGGCGGCAAAGGTCGTCGTCGCGCCGGCCGAGGAGCCGGACATCCCGATCCGGCCGCTGCACCATCCCTGCCGGGCGATCCAGTCGAGTGTGTCATAGCCGTCGACTGCATCGTCGGCATAAACCCGGTCCTCGCCCTCGGAACCATGCCGGCCGCGGCAATCCTGGTACACCGCGGCATAGCCTCGCGCGACGATCGCCTTCCACCCGCGCAGGATCGACCCGCGCATCGGCTCGGCCGGGTTCGGCAGCCACGCTCTGGTGCAGTCGAATTTGTCGCGCGCATCGGCCGCCGCGATGCCGTAGGGCGTGCGGTGCAGGATCACCGGGAATGCCACGCCTTCCGCCGGCAAAAACACAAACGTGTTCAGCCGGACGCCGTCGCGCATCGGCACCATCGTCTGGAAGCAGCGCACGCCCGTGGCGCCGTCGGTGATTGCGTCCATCGCTCACTCCAAGGTCAACAGCCGTCCGTAGCCGGGGATCGGCTGGCGCACTCCCGAACTCCGCAGCGCATGCCACATCATCGCTGAGGCGCTCGAAATGACCGGCTTGCGAAGATCGTGTTCGAGCGCCTCCAGCACCGGCAGGGTCGGCATGCCGGTGCCAGTCAGAAACACCGCCTGCGCCGCTTCCGTATCGATGCTGCGCGCCAGGCGATCCGCATCCTCCGTGGTCGTTACATAGATGTTCGTGACGTCCGGCAGATTGGCGAAATTGACGATCTCGAAGCCGTTCGCTTCAAGATGCGCCTTGCCCTGCAAGGTGACTTCGGCCGAATAGGGCGCCCCCAGCGCCAGCCTTCTGACCCCGAGCCGTTGCAATGACTGCGACACCGCGCCGAACGCGGTGACGATGCGGACACCGCTTGCTTGATGGAGCCGCGCCAATAGCGCCGCCTCTGCCTCGCTGCCGAGATGATAGCTGGTCGCGGTGTGCGCGATGACGATTACATCGGGGTTCACCATCGCCAGCAACTCAATGCTGTCGCCGAGGTGGTCGATCATCATCTGGTTGCGCTCGTTCTGCCCGTCGAGCGAGCCGCCGATGCCGTGCGCCACCATGCGCTGGAAGTGCAGCGAGACCCCCGGCGGCGCCAATTCGATCATCTCGGTTTCGACGGTCGGGTTGCCCGGCGGCACCAGAAAGCCGAGCCTTGCGCGCCAGCCGATCATCCCATTCCCTCCCAAGCGAAGCTTCGAAGCCGCCTTGCCCGAGCTTGTCCCGGGCATCCACGTCTTTGCTTTACAGACTCGCGTCGGCCTCAAGTCGTGGATGGCCGGGACAAGCCCGGCCGAGGGCTTTTTGGTTATAAAGTCTCATCCCGCTAGCGCCAGCTGCGAACTCGGTGTCGAGCGCGAAATGTCGAGCTCCTCGGCCGTCATGTCCGCCGGGATCTCGGCGAAGAGCGGTGTGCTAAGATAGCGCTCGCCGGTATCGGGCAGCATGCACAGCACGGTCGAGCCCTTGGACGCCTCGGCGCAGACCTTTAATGCCCCGGCGAAGGTTGCGCCCGACGTGATGCCGACAAAGATCCCTTCCTTCTTCGCGAGATCCTGGCTGCACCGCATCGCCTCGGCGCTGGCGATGCGCAGGATTTTGTGGATCACGCCGAGATCGACCGCATCGCCGGTCAGCTTCGGAATAAAATCGGGGCTCCAGCCCTGCATCGGGTGCGGCTTCCAGACGGGGTGAGCCGCGCCCGCCGAACCATCGGGGTTACGCCGCTGCGACTGGCCGCTGCTGAGCATTGGCGCATCGTCCGGCTCGCAGACCACGATTTTGGTGTCGGGGCGCTCTTTCGCGAGCACGCGCGCCACCCCTTTCAATGTGCCACCAGTGCCGAAGCCGGTGACCCAGTAATCCAGCGGCGCACCCGCGAAGTCGTCGATGATCTCGCGTGCGGTGGTGCGCGAATGCATGTCGGGATTGGCCTCGTTCTCGAACTGGCGGGTCAGAAACCAGCCATGCGTCTCGGCCAGCTCGACCGCCTTCTTGACCATGCCCATGCCGCGTTCGGCGGCGGGGGTGATGACAACCTTGGCGCCGAGGAAGCGCATCAGCTTGCGCCGCTCGACACTGAACGGCTCCGCCATCGTCACGACCAGCGGATAGCCCTTCTGGGCGCAGACCATCGCCAGGCCGATCCCGGTATTTCCGCTGGTCGCCTCGATGACGGTCTGGCCGGGCTTCAGCTCGCCGCTCTTCTCGGCCGCTTCGATCACGCCGAGCGCCAGCCGGTCCTTGACCGAGCCGAGCGGGTTGAACGCCTCGATCTTGACGTAGAGCTCGATCTCCGGCGGCGCCAGATTGTTGATCCGGACCACCGGCGTGTTGCCGACGGTCTCGAGAATGCTCGCATAGCGGTGTCCCATCTTTTCCCCTTATTCGCTGATCGGCGGCTGGAGCCGGCATTTAGGCCTCGATGGCGCACGCCGTAAAGCCGCAGCTCGGAACGAAGCCGAGATCGGCGGGTTGCACCAGCATCGGCTCCGCTGGTTGCTCACCGGCGCCGATCATTCGAGGCGTAGCGCCATGGCCCATATCGACGATGCGCAACAGGCGCCCTGGAAAGCCGCCGCGGTCCGCGGCCCGACCCCTCCCCGCCTTCTCGGCGGGCTTACCTGGCGCGGCGCAGCCCTCGCCGGCGCGTTCGCGGTGGCGAGCGGGTTGGCGATTGCGGTCCGCCGGCGCGGATCGCTGCTGCGGCAAGGGCGCGCGCTGCCAAGGTTTGCGCCGGCCGACCGGATATTGGCTGCGGCCTCGCCGGCGGTGCTCGCTGGCACGCCGGAGCGCCGCCTCTACGCCGGCCGTGACCTCACGCGGGCCGTGACTATCGAGGATTTGCGCGCGACGGCGCATCGCCGGCTGCCGCGCTTTGCGCTCGAATATCTCGAAGGCGGCGCCGAGGACGAGGCGACGCTCGCCCATAACATCGCCGCCTGGGCCCAGTGGTGTTTCGCGCCGCGCGCCTTGATCGATGTGACGCAGCGCGACCTCTCGACCGAGCTGTTCGGCCGTCGAATGGCGATGCCGCTCGTTATCGCGCCGACCGGGCTCAATGAATTGTTCTGGCCCCATGCCGACCGCCGTCTCGCGGAAGCCGCGGCAGCGGCCGGCGTTCCGTACGCACAGAGCACGATGTCGAACGATCCGATGGCCGAGGTCGCGCGCGTCCCGGGACTGCGCCATTGGTGGCAGCTCTATGTGTTCGGCCGCGAGGAGATCCGCAACGCGCTGATCGATCGGGCGCACGACGTCGGTTGCGAGGCGCTGATTGTCACGACAGACGCGCAGACCTATGGCAACCGCGAGTGGGAGACGCGCAACAACGCAGATCCGAAGAATTTGAGCTGGGGCACGAAGATCGACGCGCTGCTGCATCTCCGCTGGCTCATCGCCGGGCTGCTGCTGCACGGCATGCTGCGTTTTGCCAATGTCGTCGACTTCGTCCCCAAGGACCGGCGGCGGTTTTTCGATAGCGCGATGTGGATCCGCTCGCAAATGGACCATGCGCTGTCATGGGACACGGTCAAGCGCATCCGTGACCGCTGGCCCCGGCGTCTGATCATCAAGGGTCTGCTCACCGTCGAGGATGTCGTGCGCGCCGCCGAGATCGGCGCCGACGCGGTCGCGCTGTCCAACCATGGCGGGCGGCAGCTCGATTGGGCGGTGGCGCCGGTCGATGTTCTTCCCGAAGCGCGGCGCGCCGTCAGCAACCGCCTCGCGCTGTTCGTCGATGGCGGGATCCGTCGCGGCAGCGATATCGTGAAGGCATTGGCGCTGGGCGCCGATGCTGTGCTGGTTGGCAGGGCGGTGCTGTACGGGGTGGCCGCCGCAGGGATGCCGGGTGCGGCGCGGGCGCTCGCGATCCTGCGCGAGGAGATCGACCGCGATCTCGCGCTACTTGGTGCCCGTTCGATCAGCGAGCTTGGGCCGCGGTTTCTGGCCCGCCCCCACTGACACCAGTGCCGAAACGCCGGTCAACAGCCGGCTCTTGCCAGCTTTTAGCGGATTCGATGTAGTGCCCCGGCCTAATGCTACTCCCCCATGCAATCCGGAGGATGCCGATGAACCAGGACGCCAAGAAAACCGCGCTGCGCATGATCCCCTACGGCATCTATGTGCTGACCGCCGATGACGGGAAGGGCAATGTCGCCGGCGCAACCGTCAATTGGGTGACGCAGACCGCCTTCAACCCGCCGCTCGTTGTGGCCGGGGTCAAAACCGACAGCGGCGCCTATTCGATCATCAAGAACACCAAGACCTTCACGCTCAATATGCTCGGCAAGGAGCACAAGGGCCTCGCCTTTACCTTCTTCAAGCCGGCGCAAATGGCCGACGGCAAGCTCAGCGGCCAGGCGATCCACAAGGGCAGCAACGGCGCGCCGATCCTCGATGCAGCATTGGCCGCGGTCGAGTGCAAGGTCACCAGCATCGTCGAGCAGGGCGACCATCACATCGTCGTCGGCGAGGTCACCGAAGCGCATCTGCCGAAGCCGATCGAGGGGCGGCCCGATGTCGCGATCCTCGAGATGAAGGACCTCGGCGACAACGTGTTCTACGGCGGCTGAGCCGCATTCTCGCTTCAGACACAGGGTCAGGCAGGAAGGCGTCTGGCTCGGCCCGGCAAATAGCCGAGCCAGACTGCATTCTTCGCGGAGACCGTACACGCCGGCGCAGCGAGCCTCCGCTCACCAAGATGCGTGCCTCCCTCCGCCCGGGGGATTGGCGGAAACTTCAGAATACCGCCGATTTATCCTTTTTGTCTTTAACATGGATGTAATGGCCAACTGCTTTTAAGAGCAGGCTTAGTCAAACGCCCCAAACAAAGCCGCATCGCTGCTGGGAGCGGAACTCGGCAAGCCGCGGCAGAGTAGGCCTGCTCCCACGCGGCGATACCCCGTAAACTCGGCGCCGATCGCGATAACTGGTCGCATCGTTTCCGAGGTATGGGAAGCCGCCGGCATGATCCCGACCATCCAAATATTGATATTGCTGCTCATCGTAATCGCGGCGCTGGCAGTTGCCGAGGCGCGGCTCAGGATCCCGAGCGCCATTCTCCTGGTGCTCGCCGGAATCGTCCTGGGCCTGATCCCCGGATTGCCGACGGTGGAACTCGCTCCGGAACTGGTGCTGCTTCTGGTGCTGCCGCCGATCATCTATTCATCGGCGGTGGCAATGAGCTGGCGCGAGTTTCGCTTCAACTTGCGTCCGATCTCGCTGCTTGCGGTCGGCTGCGTCGTGTTCACCGCGATTGCGGTGGCATTCGCCGCGCATTGGTTGCTGGGCCTCGCTTGGCCGGTCGGCTTCGTCCTCGGCGCCATCGTTTCGCCGCCCGATGCGGTGGCGCCGCTTTCGATTGCCCGCCGGTTGCAAATCCCTTTTCCCTCGGCGAGGCCGCGACGCTGTTCGCCGCGATCGTGGTTGGCGAAATAGCCTGGGGTCTGGGAGTCGGGTGGCTGATGCTGCGCCTGCGCCGCTGGGTCGGCGATCCGCGCATCGAGATCACACTCTCGATCATCACGCCGTTTCTCGCCTATTGGCCTCCCGAGCATCTCGGAGGCTCCGGCGTCCTCGCGACGGTGACCGCCGGTCTTTACATCAGCTGGAACGGGCTGCAGCTGATCAGCGCCGCGACCCGCCTCCAAGGCATTTTCTTCTGGGATTTCCTGATCTACCTCGTCGAAGGCTTGGTTTTTCTGACGACGGGTTTGCAAGCGCGCACGCTGATCGCCCGGATCGGTCAATACCCGTTGCTCGAATTGGCGATTTCCGCCGCTGTCATCAGCGCGGTCGTCATCGTCGCGCGTTTCGTCTGGGTCTTTCCGGCGGTCTATCTGCCGCGTTGGCTGTTTCCCCGGATCAGGCGGCGGGATCCCACGCCGCCCTGGCAACATGCGTTCGTGCTCTCTTTTACCGGGGTGCGCGGCATCGTTTCTCTCGCGGCGGCATTGGCGATCCCGTTTGCGACCGCCGCGGGCGCCCCCTTCCCCGGGCGCGATCTGATCCTGTTCCTGACCTTCTCGGTGATCCTGGTAACGCTGGTCGGGCAGGGATTGATGCTGCCGTCGGTAATCCGAGCGCTCGGGCTCGCTCACGCCGGCCGCCGCGAGCACGAGACCGATAAGGCGGAAGAGTGCGCCGCTCGGCGGCAGGCGGCGATCGCGGCGCTAAACCGGCTCGATGAACTCACCGCCGCGGGCAATTTCTCGGAAGCAATCCTTCGGCCGATACGGATCCGTCAGCGCCATCGGCTGGAACACATCGAGCGTGGCAGCGATCTTGACGACCGCCACAGGAACTTCCGCGACCTGCACGACGAGATCGAGTTTCTGCTGATCGGCACCGAGCGCCGGCATATCAACGAGCAGTATCGACGTGGCGTCTTGACCGATGTTTCGCGCCGGCGAATCGAGCGGGAGCTCGATTTGCGGGAGGCGGAACTGCTCAATCAGCGTGCCGAGGAGTAGCAGGGGCCTCGCCATCGATTATCGGCGTTTTCATGATACAGTCCGCTCTCGGCCGCGCGGCAGGCCCGGGGTCGCCGCCGGCCCTAGCCACGCTGGAGGTCCGCATGCCGGAAGGGCTCCAATCGCTGCTCAAATGGCCGAAAGAGGGCAATGCGCGGGTGCCGTACCGGGTGTTTTCCGACCCGGAGATCTATCGTGCCGAGCGCGACCGAGTCTTTCTCGGGCCGACCTGGCAGTATCTTGCCCTGGCCGATGAGCTCCCCGAGCCGGGCGACTACAAGACCACCTTCCTCGGTGAGACGCCAGTCATCGTGACCCGTGGCGAGGACGGGCAGATCCACGCCATGGTCAACCGCTGCGCGCATCGC
>VAZR01000107.1 GCA_005888515.1 Alphaproteobacteria bacterium
CTTGGGTAGATCGGCCCAAATGTCGGCGGGGACCGGTGGACGGGCAGGTTGCAGCAGGCCGAGATGGTCGATAACGATGATCGTACCCTGGTGTCGCTGGATGTGCGGCAGCCCTTTGTCCAGGATGCCCCAGCAAAGCAAATTCACAGGCAATCCATGTTTGGCGGCGGCAGCGAAGGCGCGGTTCAAACCGGGGTGGTCCGCGTCCATCGGCAAGCCGTCGCGCATTCGTATGCGAATGCCGCGCGCGCCTGGCGTTGCCGCCCATTTCGCCACCACATCGTCAATCGCTGGGTCGGTGGCATCGACCGGCGTCACAACCCGGAACTTGTTCGGATAGGTATTGTAAACTTCGAGCGCGTAACTCGGATCGTATTCATAGGCGCTGAACGACGAGACCATGATCGCGCCGTCGACGCCGACATTGTTCATGGCAGCAACCATCTCTTCGCCCGTGGCGGAGTCGAGTCCGTGCGAGGGGCTGGCCCACGGCCGGCCGGGATGATTTCGATCGAAGGGGTGAACCTGCACGTCTATGACTGGCATGGCCGTCCTCCTGCTTGCTCCCCGATTGTCCGCCATCGTGACCGGTTTGGACAACATGCTCCCACGCGGACCTTTGCTTTAAGCTGACCCGATTCGGCATTCCCCAGGTCCGCAGAGTTTATGAACTTAGATCGCTATCGAGATCGGAAATTTTCGGTGGTTTCGGGCCCCCGCAACCACCTTCGATTGTTCTGCAAGCCCGGCAGCCGAAAGGCCGCCGGGCTTTTTCCGTTCGCGGCGCACGATGATCAGCGCTGCGGGATCAGCGGTGCAAGGCGCGTTCGAGCTGCTGCTTGTTCATCTTTGAGCGGCCCGGAATATCGCGGCGTTTGGCTTCCCGATAAAGCTCGCTCCGGGTCTTGCCGTCGCCCGCTCGGCGCTGTGCGGTGTGCCGGCGTCCTTCGGCCGCGGCTTGACCGGTCTCGCCGCGCCGCTCCTTCTTTTTGGTGCGGCGCAAATTGTGGGCCCGCTCCTTCGGCGTATCATATTTCGAGGCACCGGCCTCACTGAGCGCGATCGCGACGGCCTGTTTCGGGTTTTTCACTTTGCGCGTGCCGCGCGCGGTCTTGAGCTCGCCATGCTTGAACTCGTGCATGACCCGCTCCACCGTTTTGCGTTGTGCCGGTGTTTGATGGATCGCCATCAATCCTGCTCCTTGCGATTAGCGATGAGCCAGAACGCGTCATAGGACAGGCGTTCCGTTAACCGCGTGACGTCATAGCCGAGGGTTTAGTTCCCCAATCGCCCGGTGCGAGATCGCCGTTCTTCACGGAACCCGGCTTTCCGGGCGCCCGTTCGGATTCGAGAGCCTCCGAACGGGAGCACGACAATGCGCGACGACGATCCGAAAGAAGCCGGCGCCAAACCGCCGTTCAAACCGCAGCAGCAGGAGCCGCCGGGACAGACCCGCGAGATGGATCCGCGGCCCGATCACGGCGAGCATTCCTATCGCGGCAGCGGCAAGCTCGAGGGCCGTGCGGCATTGATCACCGGCGCCGATTCCGGCATCGGCCGGGCCGTGGCGATCGCCTTTGCACGCGAGGGCGCCGACGTGCTGATCAGCTACCTCGAAGAGCATGACGATGCCAAGGAAACCGCGCGCTGGGTCGAGCAGGCCGGGCGTAAGGCAGTGCTGATGGCGGGCGATGTCGCCGACCCGGCGCATTGCCGGGCGCTCGTCGCGCGGGCGGTCAAGGAATTCGGGCGGCTCGACGTCCTGGTCAACATGGCGTCGATCTATCGCGAGAAGGCGATCGACGCGTTGACGCTGGAAGATTGGGACACGCAGATGGCGGTTGATCTCCGCGCCGCCTGGCTCTGTTCACATGCGGCCATTCCGCATATGCGGCGCGTACATGGCGGCCGCATCGTCAATTTTTCCGATTGGGTCGCGCGGAGCGGGCGTCAATTGCGTCGCGCCCGGGCCGATCTGGACACCGCTGATCCCATCGACGATGGCGGGAGAAACGGTCGAGACATTCGGCAAGAACACGCCGCTCGGGCGGCCCGGCCAGCCGGCCGAACTGGCACCTGCCTATGTGCTGCTCGCCAGCAATGACGGCAGCTACATCACGGGCGCGATGATTCCGGTGACCGGCGGCCGACCCATGCTGTGAGTTGACGTCGCCCGTCCCTGCCCCCTTGATGCGGCATCGTAAAGCGCAGGGGTTGCAGCGATGGCGGATAGCAAGGGTTTCGACCGGCGGCAGCACCGTTTCCCAGAGAGCCGATATTTCGAGGATCTCGCGGTTGGCGAGCGCTTCTATATTCCGAGCCGAACCGTGACCGAGGCCAATTTCGCCGCGTTCCAGACGGTCTCGGCCGATAACCACCCGATCCATTACGACATTGAATATTGCCGCGAGCGGGGTCATCCCGGTCCGCTGGCGCACGGATTTCAGGTGCTGTGCTTCACCGCGGCCGGCGCCGGCACCTTCGCGCATGTGATTGGCGACTCGCTGATCGCCTTTATCGAGCAATCATCGAAATTCCTGAAACCGGTCTACCCCGGCGACACGCTGTATCCGAGTCTTGCAGTCGCAGCATTGACACCGCAGCGCACGACCGGCGTTGCGGCGATCGCGGTCACCGTGCACAACCAGAGGAACGAATTGGTCCTGACCGGCGAGCAGAAATACCTGCTGAGGAAACGCAACGCCGACGCGCTGGTCAGCGCGCCTCGATGATATTGGCCAGGCGGTCGGCGGCGACGCGGCATTGCTCGGCGGTGACGTCGAGATGCGTGACCGCCCGCACGGTGCGCGGGCCAAGCGCCGAGACCAGCACTCCGGCTTCCCTGGCGCCGGCCGCGATTGTCGCCGCATCGGGCAACTGATCCTCAAGCCGGAAGATCACGATATTGCTCTGCACCGTCGCGAGATCGAGCATGAGACCGGAGACGCCGGCGAGCCATTGAGCGATCAGCCGCGCATTGGCGTGGTCTTCGGTGAGCCGCGCGACATTGTGGTCGAGCGCGTAAAGCCCGGCGGCGGCCAGGATGCCGGATTGCCGCATCGCGCCACCGAACATACGGCGGGCCCGCACCGCGCGCGCGATCGTCACCCTGTCGCCGGCCAGCACGCTGCCGACCGGACACCCGAGCCCCTTCGACAAGGCAACCGAGACGAGATCGAAGGGCTGCGCCAGCGCGGCCAAGCTGAGCCCCGAGGCGGCGGCCGCGTTGAACAGCCGGGCGCCATCGAGATAAGTGGCGATGCCGGCCTCGCGCGCCGCGGCGCAGACCGCGACGGCATCTGCCTGCGGGAAGACGACCCCACCGCCGAGATTGTGGGTGTTCTCGATCGCAACCAGTCCGGTCGGCGGCAGCACGATGTGGCCCGGCGGTTTGACAGCGGCGCGGAAATCCGCGGCGGTGAACAGACCGCCATGACCGATCGCGGTGAACTGGACGCCGGAATTGGCCGCCCCGGCGCCGGCTTCATGCCACATCATGTGGGCGTCCTTGCCGAGGATCACCTCGTCGCCCCGCCGAGTCAGCAATTTCAGCGCGATCTGGTTGGCCATCGTGCCGCTCGGAACAAACAGCCCGGCCTCCTTGCCAAGCAATTCGGCGATCCGCTGCTGCAGCCGATTGACTGTGGGGTCTTCGCCGTACTGATCGTCGCCAACCGGCGCTTCCGCCATTGCCCGCCGCATCTCCGGCGAAGGGCGGGTCACGGTGTCCGAGCGTAGATCGATCGGCTCAATGGCATCGGCCATTCGCGGTTCCTCGGTGGCAATTAGACGGCGGAGGCTAAACGAGATCGGCTCCGCGGCAAATCTAGCGCCCAGGGTTAGGTTGCAATCGGCAGTAAAGCATGCTGTCATCGCCCATGGCTGTCTCACCGCGTGAGACGATGGTCGGGATCTGGAAGTATTGCTGGCGCGGCATGGCCTGCGCCAGTTTGCTTTTGATGATGGTCGTGTGTATTGCGGCCGCAGCACCGGACGCGCGCTTTTTCCGGATCGGCACGGCAGCGACCGGCGGCAGCTTCTTCGAAATCGGCGGGGTCGTGGCCGGCGCCATCTCGGGCCCGACCGGAGGCCCGGCCTGCGGTCATGGCGGCAGTTGCGGGGTGCCCGGATTGGTTGCCGTAGCGCAGGCGACCCCCGGCTCGATCGAGAACCTCCGGCTGATCAACAGCGGCCAGATCGAATCCGGTTTCGCGCAGGCCGATCTGGCGGGCTGGGCTTATCACGGCAGCAAGATCTTCGCCGAGGCCGGGCCGCAGCGGCAGTTACGGACGATCGCCAGCCTGTTTCCCGAGGCCGCGCATCTGGTGGTGCGCGCCGACAGCCCGATTCATAAGCTCGCCGATCTCAAGGGCAAACGCGTCTCGATTGGCGAGTCCGGGTCGGGCACCGCGGCGGATGCGGTAGTTTTCCTGTCGAGCGCCGGGTTTCGCGAGAAGGATTTGACCCGCAAGTTTCTGCGACCCGGCCCGGCCGCCGAGGAGCTGAAGGCCGGCGAGATCGACGCGTTTTTTCTGGTCGGCGGCTACCCGGTCCCGGCGATCCGCGACCTTGCTTCGACGATCCCGATCCGCCTGGTCCCGTTCGACGATGCCTTGCTGGAGAAGCTCAAGAAGGATTTCTCGTTTTATCACCGTGCCGCCATTCCAGCGGGCCTCTACCCCGGCATCGATAGTGAAACAGTCTCGCTGGGATTCTACGCGCTGTGGCTGGTCAATGCCGATGTCGAAGCGGATCTGGTCTATGCAATAACCCAGTCGCTGTGGCATCAGGGGACCAGAAGGCTCCTCGACGCCCTCGATCCGCTCGGCAAGCGCATTCAGCTCAGCGAAGCCTTGAATGGCTTGTCGGTTCCGCTGCACCCTGGCGCGGTGCGGTTCTATCGCGAACAGGGATTGCCGGTCGAGAACGCGCCGCGAGCGGCCGATGCCGGGGGCAGCGAGCAGAAGCAGCCCTAGGGCCACTGCTCGGGCGTCAGGTGTCGCCGGCAATCGATCATGGTGATGGGTGGGATGAACTTTCGCGAACGCTGGCATGATTACTGGTCGCCCAAGGAGGCGGTCGACACATCGCCCCGCATATCCGACGAGGTCAAATACACCACCTGCTACATGTGCGCCTGCCGCTGCGGCATCAAAGTGCATCTGAAGGATGGCGGCATCCGCTTCATCGAGGGCAACCCGAACCATCCGGTCAATCGCGGCGTGATCTGCGGCAAGGGCGCCTCGGGGATCATGCAGCACTATTCGCCGGCGCGGCTGTCGAAGCCGCTGATGCGGGTCGGCGAGCGTGGTTCCGGCGAGTTCCGCGAGATCGAGTGGGACGAGGCGATCGCGACGGCGGTGGACTGGCTGTCGAAGATCCGCGCCGAGGACCCAAGGAAGCTGGCGTTCTTCACCGGCCGCGACCAAAGCCAATCCTTGACCGGGTTCTGGGCGACCCAGTTCGGCACCCCGAACTTCGCGGCGCATGGCGGGTTCTGCTCGGTGAACATGGCAGCCGCCGGTATGTACACGCTGGGCGGCAGCTTCTGGGAATTCGGCGAACCCGATTGGGAGCGCACCCGTCTTTTCCTGATGTTCGGGGTCGCCGAAGACCACGATTCGAACCCGATCAAGCTGGCGCTGTCCGGGCTGCGCCGGCGCGGCGCCAAATTCATCTCGATCAACCCGGTGCGCACCGGCTATTCGGCAATCGCCGATGAATGGATTGGCATCCGCCCCGGCACCGACGGGCTGTTTGTGCTGTCCCTGGTGCATCAGCTGCTCCGCGCCGACAAGATCGATCTCGACTATCTCGGGCGTTACACGAACGCCGCCTGGCTGGTGATCCAGGCGCCGGGAACCGCCGATGATGGCCTGTTCGTTCGCAACGAAGCCGGCGAGCCGCTGGTGCTCGACGCGGCGGGCGGGCTTGCCAGCGGCAAGCAGGCGGGCGTCGAGGCACGAGTTGTCGGCGACGCGACTTTACCCGACGGCCGCCGTGCCGTGCCGGTGTTTCAGCTGATCGCAGAGCGCTATCTCGATCCGCGCTATGCGCCGGAAAATGTCGCGCCGATGTGTGGCATCCCGGCCGAGACGATCCGCCGGATCGCCGGCGAGATCGCCGCGACCGCTTTCGGAGAACAGATCGAAATCCCGGTGACCTGGACAGACTGGGCCGGGCGCGAGCACAAAACAATGCGCGGCCGGCCGGTGTCGATCCATGCGATGCGCGGCATCTCGGCGCATTCCAACGGATTCCAGACCTGCCGCGCGTTGCACTTGCTGCAGATACTGCTCGGCACGATCGATGTGCCGGGCGGCTGGCGTTACAAATCGCCCTATCCGAAGCCGGCGCCGCCCGGTCCGAAACCGGCCGGCAAGCCGGGCCAGGTCGCGCCCGGCACGCCGCTCGCCGGTGCACCGCTCGGCTACGTGCTGTCGCCGGAGGATTTGATCGTCGACGACGCGGGCCGGCCGCAGCGCATCGATAAGGCCTTCTCGTGGGAGGCGCCGATCGCCGCGCATGGGCTGATGCACATGCTGATCCGCAATGCCGCGAATGGCGATCCCTATCCGATCGATACGCTGTTCATGTACATGGCGAACATGGCGTGGAACTCGGCGATGAACACGACCGAGACAATGCGCCTGTTGACCGACAAGGACCCGGCGACCGGCGAGTACAAGATCCCGCGCATCATCTATTCCGACGCCTATTATTCCGAGACCGTCGCCTATGCCGATCTGATCCTACCGGATACGACCTATCTCGAACGGTGGGATTGCATCTCATTGCTCGACCGGCCGATCGGCGGCCCCGATGGGCCGGGCGACTCAATCCGTCAGCCGGTCATCGCCCCCGACCGCGACGTGCGGCCGTTCCAGGATGTGCTGATCGAGATGGGCGCCCGGCTCGGCCTGCCCGCCTTCGTAACGCCGGACGGAGCGCCGCGCTACCCCGGCGGCTACAAGGACTACATCGCCTTGCACGAACGCACGCCGGGTATCGGCCCGCTCGCCGGCTGGCGCGGCGCCGATGGCGACGCGCACGGCAAGGGTGCGCCGAACCCGCGGCAGCTCGAGCGCTACATCGCGAATGGCTGCTTCTGGAAATTCGAGTTGCCGCCCGAGCAGCTGTTCTTCAAGCACGCCAATAAGGCCTATCTCGGAACCGCGACGACGATGGGCTTGATCCCGGCGCCCGAGCCGATCGTGTTGCAGCTCTATGTCGAGCCATTGCAGCGCTTCCGCCTCGCGGCGCAAGGGCGCGGCGCGATGCAGCCGCCCGACAAGGACCGCGCGCGCATCGAGACATATTTCGATCCCCTGCCCTTCTGGTACGCGCCGTTCGAGGAGACGCGCGCCGATCCCGGCGGCTTCCCGTTGCACGCGATCACCCAGCGGCCGATGCAGATGTACCATTCCTGGCATTCGCAGAATGCCTGGCTGCGCCAGATCCTCGGCCAGAACCGCCTGTTCATGAACCGGGTGACGGCACGCGCCCTCGGCCTCGGCGATGATGATTGGGTCTGGGTATCGAGCCAAGCCGGCCGCATCGAAGCGCAACTGAAATTGATGGACGGGGTCAACCCGAACACGGTGTGGACCTGGAACGCGATCGGCAAGCGCGCCGGCGCTTGGAACCTCGCTGCCGACTCGCCGGAATTCACCAAAGGCTTTCTGTTGAACCATCTGATCGGCGGCTTCAGGGCGTTTGGTCATCCGCGCTCGATCGCGCCACCGCCCGAGACCCTGCGTTACGGCGCGCGCTTTGGCGGCGACGAGCAGCAGGACGCCGCCGAATGACCGACCTGCCGCCGACCTATCCCGGCCAGAAAAAGCTGGGGCTCGTCATCGATCTCGATCTGTGCGTCGGCTGCCATGCCTGCGCCACCGCCTGCAAGGAATGGAATACCGGTGGGCACATGGCTCCGTTGCCCGATTTCAACGCCTATGGCGATGGTGCCTGGGGCGTGTGGTTCAACCGCATCCATTCCTTCGAGGACGGCGAGGGCGAACGGGCCTGCACCGTGCATTTCCCGAAATCCTGCCTGCATTGCGAGGACGCGGCTTGCGTCACGGTGTGCCCGACCGGCGCCTCCTACAAGCGCGTTGAGGACGGGATCGTGCTGGTCAATGAGAGCCTGTGCATCGGCTGCAAGCTGTGCTCCTGGGCCTGCCCCTACGGCGCGCGCGAGTTCGACGCCGATGAAGGCGTCATGAAGAAATGCACGCTGTGCATCGACCGCATCTACAACGATAATCTTGCGCCGCAAGAGCGCCAGCCGGCCTGTGTCATGGTGTGCCCGACCAAGGCGCGGTTTTTCGGCGATCTCGGCGACCCGAATTCGGCGGTCTCCGAGCTGGTTGCGGCGCGCGCCGGCACCGATCTGATGCCCGAGCTCGGCTATCGCCCGGTCAACAAATACCTGCCGCCGCGCCGCGGCCGGCCGCATGGCGAGGATCGGGAAGCGGCGCCGCTGAGCGCGGTCATTGCCGAAGCGCAAAACGAGGCCGATGCCGCAAACCCGTTGCTGCGCTGGGTCGACCGGCTGCTGTCGCGCTAAGAGATCGGATGCATCCGACTTTCTCGATCGTCTTTTTCACGACCGCGTCCGGGGCGGGGTTTGCCCTGTTGTTCCTGCTCGGCCTCGCCGCGCCGCTCGGGCTGTTGCCGGAGAGTAGCGGCTTCGGCTTTGTCGCGCTGGCGACCGCCTTCGTGCTGGCGACGGCGGGTCTTGTCTCGTCGGTATTCCATCTCGGCCGGCCGGAGCGGGCGTGGCGCGCTTTTTCGCAATGGCGCTCCTCGTGGTTGTCCCGCGAAGGCGTCATGTCGGTGATGACCTTTGTCCCGGCGGCGATCTTCGCGATCGGCTGGATCTTCTTCGGCGTGACCGACGGGGTGATCGGGCTGTTCGGCTTTCTCGCTGCGATATGCGCCGCCGTGACGATCGCCTGTACCGGCATGATCTACGCGTCGCTGAAGCCGATCCACCAGTGGCATAATCGCTGGGTCGTCCCGAATTATTTCACGCTCGGGCTGATGGCCGGATTTCTCCTGCTCGATCTGATCATCCGCTTCTGGACGGTGCGGCCGGTCGGCACACCGCTCTTGGCCCTCCTGGCAGTGCTTGCCGCGTGGTGGAGCAAGGAAGCCTACTGGCGATTCATCGACACGACTTCGGCGCCGAGCAATGTCGCCAGCGCCACCGCGCTCGGCAGCCGCGGCCGCGTGCGCATGCTCGAACCACCGCACACCCAGGACAATTACCTGTTGCAGGAGATGGGGTTCCACATCGCGCGTAAGCACAAAACGCGGCTGCGCCTGATCGCCCGGATCACCGCCTTCGTATTGCCAGCGCTGTTGTGTCTAATCGCGCTGATCGGCTCCGGCACGGTCGCGGCGATTGCCGCGGCGCTTGCGGTATTGAGCGCGGCGGTGGGGCTCGTCACCGAGCGCTGGCTGTTCTTCGCCGAGGCGAAGCACACCGTGATGCTCTACTACGGCGCCGATGCCGTCTGAGCCTCTGCCGCGCCGGTCGGGCCAGATAGGGGCGCCTCCGACACAGGCGGCGCGATCCGCCGGGCCGGCAAGCCGCCCGCTGTCGCTGCTGCGACGAGCGGTGAAGATCGTCAGCATCAATCTGCTGCTGATCGTGCTGCTGCTGATTCCGCTCGAATTGTGGTTCGGTCATTGGCTCGACGGTCCCGGCGCGGTCAGCATGCTCGACGCCAATCCGGGCCGGGTCGAGCATCGCTCAAGCCCGCTCTACCCTCCAGGAAACCGCATCACCAACAGCCGCACCCGATATGGATTTCGCGGCGGCCCCGCCGATCCGGCGCGGATCGACGTGCTCGCGCTGGGCGGCAGCACGACCGCCGAACGCTATATCGACGACAAAGACATCTGGACGGCGCAGCTGGAAGCTCGGCTGCACGAAACCAATTGTCCAATCGCCATCGCCAATGCCGGGGTCGACGGCTATTCGACGGTCGGCCACATCGCCAGCTTCAACGGTTGGTTCGACCGGGTGCCCGGGCTGAAGCCGCGTTTTATGCTGGCCTATATCGGAATCAATGACGCGGCGGTGCACCCGAGCGCCGCATGGTATGAGGATTCAGTGCGCTACAAAAGCCGTTGGCGGCAGATCGAGCACTACATCGCGGCGCGCAGCGCACTGCAGCGGCTCAAAATCGCCGTGCGCGGCTGGTGGCAGGCGCGGCAGAACCAGCTGATCCATGACGAAGTACCGATCGCGCCCGGTACGCAGTGGGAGCCGGCGACCCTCCAATCCGATTTCGCGGCGAGCGTGGCGCCCAAGATCGCCGCCTACCGCCAGCGCCTCGGGCGTCTGACAAAGCTGATCCGCGATTTCGGCGCGCAGCCGATCTACATCACGCAAAAGCGCATAGACGGCCGCCTCGTCGACGGTCATTGGCAGCAGATCGTCGGGTCGGACGGTGCCCGCAATACCGCGACCGTCGACGCGATCAACCAGGCGACATTGGCGTTCTGCCGCGACACCGGCGAAACCTGCATCAACCTGGCCGAGCGGATCGATTTCGGTGCAAACGAATTTGCCGACGGCATTCACACCAACCCGGCCGGTTCGGCTCATATCGGGCGCTTTCTGGCGCGCGAGCTTGGCCCCTTGTTGTGCCGCCGATAGTGCGGCGACTGCCTCGGCGAATGGGCACGGAGTTCCGCAAATCGCTGTTGCTGCTCGCCGGCAGCATCGTGCTGTGGTTCGCGATCACCGAGGGCGTCTGCCGTTTGCTGCCGGTCCATAGCGGGTTTGAGGTCCAGCCGGTCGATGCCGAAAATCCGGTCATCCGCTTTCGTCCAAACCGCGACTTCCTGTATTCGCACGGCGCGTTTCTGACCAACGTCAATCACGGCCATGTCAACAACGACGGCTTCATCAACAATCAGGATTACGACGCCGGAGACACGCGCCCGCTGCTGGCGGTGATTGGCGACAGCTACATTGAGGCGGCGATGGTCTCGTACCCGCAGACGCTGCAAGGCCGGCTCGCCGCGCAGCAAGGCGGGGAGCGGCGCATCTATAGCTTTGGTTCCTCCGGCAGCTCGCTGCTCGATTACCTTTATTACGCGGTCTATGTTCGCCAACGCTTCGGTGCCGAATGGCTGGTGATCAATGTCGTCGGCAATGATTTCGACGAAATGCTGCTGCGCTACAAGCAGTCCCCCGCCTTCCACTATTTCACCGAGTTGCCGGACGGCAATCTGACCCCGACACTGGTGCAATATCACCCGTCTCGGACTCGCGCCGTGCTGCGCCATTCCGCACTCGCACGCTATTTGTTCTTCAATGTCCGCGCCACCGCACCCGTCGTTGATCGGTTGCTTGAAGGGGCGCACCGGCTCCGATTATGGGTTACTGACCCCATTGCTTCGGCGAAGGCGGCCTCGCCTGGGTTTGTCGGCAACACCGCCAGCGATGCCGACCCTTTGAGGGTCGAGCTGTCGAAGCGCGCAACCCTCTGGGTCCTCGATCATCTGCCGGAAAGTGCCGGCCTTCCGGTGTCGCACATATTGTTGCTGATGGACGGTTATCGGGCGTTCGAGCCGGACCGGGTTGAGGCGGCGCGCCGCAGCTTCTTTGCGATCATGCGCGAATACCTGATCAGCGAAGCCCGCAATCGGGGCTACGAAGTGAAGGACATGCAGGAATGGTTCGTCCGCCGACATCGGCGTGATGGTGCGGTATTCAATTTTCCAGACGATGGCCATTGGAGCGCAGTGGGCCACGAAGAAGCCGCCAATGCCGTCATGGCCAGCGAATTTTACCGCCGTTTCACCGGCCGCGAAGGTCAGTCCAGTTCAAATTGACCGGACAGGGCGCGCAACGCGTGGGCAATTGCACCGGCCGCGACGGCATGCCCGTGTTCGTTCCAATGGCCGTCGGCATCGAAGTCGAAACGGCGATGTTCCCTTTGCCAATCGGCGGCGAAGACCGGCTGCAGGTCGAGGAACGGGATGTGGTGCCGCTCCGCCGTGTCCTCGGCGATGCGATTGAGCACGAGCGCCGGGCTGTCGCTGCCGCGGTAAATTGCGGAACGGTCGGTGTCCATCGCCAGCAGCAGGTTCGCGCCCATTGAGCGCACCACTACGTCGAGCCGTCCGAACAGGTAATCGGTGACGGACTCGACGCCGCGCCGGTCGG
>VAZR01000108.1:0-6264 GCA_005888515.1 Alphaproteobacteria bacterium
GCGGGAAAATCTGTGAAGCCCGTGTCATTTTTATCGCGCGGCGGGTACCTCCCTGATAGCAATGCGGCTAATATCGGTTCTGCGCTCGTTGGGGGATGGGGCAGAGCCGGGGGGGAACCGGTCTGCATGGCCGGACAGCATCAGCAGGCGCGGAGGGGGACAGAATGATCAATCTCAGCATCCCGAAGGACGAGCACGAGCTTAAGCCGCGCATTACCGTGATCGGGATCGGCGGTGCCGGCGGGAATGCCGTCAACAACATGATCCGGTCGAACCTGATCGGCTGCGAATTCGTCGTCTGCAACACCGACGCGCAGGCGCTGCAGCAATCGACCGCGCCGCGCAAGATCCAGCTCGGCGTCGGCGTCACGCGCGGCCTCGGCGCCGGGGCGCGGCCGGATGTCGGGCGGGCCGCCGCCGAGGAGGCGCTCGACGAGATCCTCGAATCGGTCAACGGCTCGAACATGGTGTTCCTGACCGCCGGGATGGGCGGCGGCACCGGCACCGGCGCGGCGCCGGTCATCGCGCGAGTTGCGCGCGAATCCGGCATTCTGACAGTCGGAGTGGTGACCAAGCCCTTCCATTTCGAGGGCGTCCACCGCATGCGGACCGCCGAATCCGGCATCGAAGAACTTCAGAAGTTCGTCGATACGCTGATCATCATCCCCAATCAGAACCTGTTCCGCATCGCCAACGAGCGCACGACCTTTGCCGATGCGTTCAAGATGGCTGACGACGTGCTGCATTCCGGGGTGCGCGGCGTCACCGATTTGATGGTGATGCCCGGCCTGATTAATCTCGACTTCGCCGACATCCGTACGGTCATGAGCGAGATGGGCAAGGCGATGATGGGCACCGGCGAGGCAGAAGGCGATCGTCGCGCCATCGATGCCGCCGAGGCCGCGATCTCAAACCCGCTCCTGGAAGATGTCTCGATGAAGGGCGCCCGCGGCGTTCTGATCAACATCACCGGCGGCACCGACATGACCTTGTTCGAGGTCGACGAGGCGGCCAACCGGATCCGCGAAGAGGTCGATCCCGAAGCCAACATCATCTTCGGCTCGACCTTCGACGAGAAGCTCGCCGGGCGGATGCGCATTTCGGTCGTCGCGACCGGGATCGACGCGGAAGCCGCGATCGCAGCCGCACCGGCGCTCGCGCCCTCCGTCGCGGCCCCGCGCCCGATGCTGGCGGAAGCGGCGTTGCGCGACACTGGCACGGGTTATACCCAGCCGATTCTGACGCAGAACGCCGCCGCGCCGAAAACTGAGCCGCGCATCGAACCGCGCCCCGAGGCCGCGCCTGAACCGGTTCCGGCCGCCGCGATGGCCGCCGAGACCGCCGCGCTGCGTAGTGGCGGTTTTGTCGCGCCGCGCCCGGTCGAGGCTGCGCCCGCCCGCCCGGTCCCGATCGCGCAACCCGCCGTGCCGGCGGCGCCGGAGGCGTTGCCACCGCGCGCCCGAGGCCGCGTGCCGAGTCTGATCGAGCGGATGACCGGTGTGGGTCGGGCGCGGCCGACGGCGCCCCCGCCGCCGCGGACACCGCCGCAGCCGCAGCCCGCGCCGGCAGCCGTGCGGGCCGCCCCGCCCCGGCTGACGCCGCTGGAGCCCGAGGAGCGGCCCGGCGCCAGCAGCAAGGAAGACGATCTGCTCGACATCCCCGCCTTTCTGCGCCGGCAGGCAAACTAGGCGGTTACCGCGTTGTGCGGCGACGCCGCTCGGAGTCTGTGTTCATAGCGGGGCTGTTTCCGGTGGCCACAAGATGTGGTGGCCTGGAATGCGGCAGACGTGCAACAATCCGTAACAAAGAGTGATTTGTGACGATTCCGCACCGAGGCTAGCGTATGCCTCGAGAGCGTTTCGTTTGGTACAGATCTACATGTTGGGGGACATGGGGATTGCTCAACAACGGACCTTGAGGTCCGCGATCGGCTGCCGAGGGGTGGGGCTGCATTGCGGCCAAAAGGTGGTCATGACGATGCGTCCGGCAGCGCCGGATAGCGGCATCGTCTTTCGCCGGCTCGATGCCGGCGCCGAGATCCGCGCCGGCTGGGAGAACACGATCGAATCCTCGCTGTCGACAGTGCTGTCGAATGGCGAAGGCATCCGCGTCAGCACGATCGAGCATCTGATGGCGGCGCTCGCCGGCAGCGGCATCGACAATGCGATTGTCGAGCTCGATGGCCCAGAAGTGCCGATCATGGATGGCAGCGCGGCGCCGTTTCTGCATCTGATCGAGCGTGCCGGCACGCTCGCCCAGGATGAGCCGCGGCGAGCGGTCAAGATCCTCAAGCCGGTCGCGGTCAGCGATGGCGAAGCCACCGCGGCGTTGCTGCCCGATCACGGCTTTTCGCTGAGCTTCGAGATCGATTTCGCCAATCCGCTGATCAATCGGCAGGACATGGCGGTGACGCCCGATCTCGACACATTCAAAACCGAGCTCGCGCCGGCGCGCACCTTCGGCCTGCTCGACGATTTGCCGCGGCTGCAGGCGGCCGGACTTGGGCGCGGCGGCTCGCTCGACAATGTCGTCGTCGTCAGCGGCAGTCGGGTTCTGAACCATGGCGGGCTGCGCTATGCCGACGAGTTCGTCCGCCACAAATTGCTCGACGCGATCGGCGATTTGTATCTTGCCGGTGGCCCGATCGTCGGCCATTTCCGCGGTATGCGTTCAGGCCACGCGTTGACCCGGCGGCTGCTTGCGGCCTTGTTTGCCGATCGCGATTCCTGTTGCGCCACGACGCTCGCCGAACCCGCGCCGCTCGGCGTCGTCGTCAAGCCGGATACCCGCCGCATCGCCCGCGCCTGATGGCGGCATCGCTGCCCGGTTTGCCGCCGGCCGCGCAATCCATGCTATAACCCGGCCGGGGAGTGGCTCTGGGGTCGGTACCGACGATGCGTTTGTTGTTTTCGCCGCTGCGGCTTGGCGTCGCATTGCTGTTGCTGGTGCTCGCCGGCTGCGGCAGCTCGCGTAACGAAGTCTACATCGAAAAGCCGGTCGACGATCTCTACAACAAGGCGATGGATGCGCTCGTCGATGAGCGCTACTCGGAAGCTGCCAAGACCTTCGAGCAGGTCGAAAGCCAGCATCCCTATTCGGTATGGGCCACCAAAAGCCAGCTGATGGGGGTCTATTCGCTGTATGAATCCGGCAGCTATGACCAGGCGATCATCGCCGCCGACCGCTTCATTCAGCTGCACCCCGGCCACCGCGATGTCGCCTACGCCTATTATTTGAAGGCGATCTGCTACTACATGCAGATCGTCGATGTCGGCCGTGACCAGCGGACGACCGAGCTGGCGTTGCGCGCGCTCGACGATGTGGTCCGCCGCTTCCCGGAGAGCAAATACGCCCGCGACGCCAAGCTGAAGCTCGATTTCACGCGCGATCACCTGGCCGGCAAGGAGATGGAGATCGGCCGCTACTACCTGAACCGGCAGGAGTATCTGGCGGCGATGAACCGCTTCAAGCGGGTCATCGATAATTACCAGACCACGACGCATGTGCCCGAAGCGCTGGAGCGGCTGGTCGAGTGCGATCTCGCGCTCGGCCTGACCAAGGAGGCCAAGGACAATGCCGCGGTGCTCGGCTACAACTACCCGGGCAGCCGTTGGTACAAGGATGCCTACGCGCTGATGACCGGTAGCGGCGCACCGGCCGAGGCGCGCGAGGGCTGGTTCGGCAGTTTGGTCAGCAACGTGTTCTGAGCCGCGCGGCACATTACAAAAAAATAATTTCAGCTTCCCCGGCGGCTGATTTATGAGGCTGGGCCGATCGACATTCGCTGTCATGCATGCCCGGCCGCCACGCTGCGCGCCGCCGCGCGGATCATGACAGCTTCCGGGAGGGTTCTGGCATGATGCGGCGGCTGGTCGCTGTCTTGTTTGTATTGTTGTGGGCTGGCGGCGCGGTTGCGGCCGATCAGCCCTCCAACATCACCGGCTTGTTCCTGACGACAAAATACCCGGGCCTGACCGTGAAGGCCGGCGAGACCACGACGGTCGATCTGGCGTTGCGCAATTTCAAATTGCCGCCCCAGTCCCTGACCGTGTCCGTTCCCGATGTCGCAAATGGCTGGAAAGCGACGATCCTCGGCGGCGGCCAGCCCGTGACCGCGGTCCAGGTCGCGCCCGATGCCGAGGAGCGGCTGCAATTGCGGCTCGAACCGCCGGCCGGGATCGGCAAGGGCGAGTACCGCTTCACGGTCGAAGCCAAAAGCCCGCAGCATGACGAAAAATTGCCGATCACGCTGACAATCGGTGAGGAACTGCCGGCCAAGCTCAAGCTGACCACCAACTTCCCGGCATTGCGGGGCACTGCGACGACCTCGTTCAAATACCGGGTAACGGTGACCAACGACAGCGGTCGCGATGCGACGATCAATTTCAGCGCCGATGCGCCAAAGAATTTTCAGGTCAGCTTCACCGAGGCCTATGGCAGCCAGCAGATCACCAGCATTCCGATCGAGGCCGGCAAATCGAAGGATGTCGAGGCTTCGCTGACGATCCCGCGCGAAACCCAGGCTGGCGACTACAAGCTGACGCTTCATGCGAAGACCGAGGCGACCAATGCCGATCTGCCGGTCAGCCTGACGATCATCGGCCAGCCGCGGGTCGCGCTATCGGGCGAAGGCGGTCGTCTCAGCGGCGAAGCCTATGCCGGGCAGAGCAGTCAGTTGACGGTGGTGTTGCGCAACGACGGCAGCGAGGCGGCGCGCGATGTTGAGCTCAGCGCGACGACGCCGGAGGGTTGGAAATCGGAATTTGATCCGAAACAGCTGCCGCAGCTTGCGCCGGGCACGCCGCAAAACGTCAAGGTGACATTGATCCCCTCCGAACGCGCGATTGCCGGCGATTATCAGACGACGATCCGCGCCAACGCCGCCGGCGGGCTGTCCGAATCGGCCAATTTCCGCATCACGGTACTGACCTCGACGCTGTGGGGCGCGGTTGGCATTGCGATCATCGCGATCGCCTTGCTTGTCGTCGTGTTCGCCGTCGCCCGGTTTGGCCGCCGCTGAGGAGCATGCGATGGCGGGCGAGGTGGTGATCCGGGCCGAGCAGCTGACCAAGCGCTACGGCGCCAACCTCGCGGTCGATCACATCGATCTCGAGGTCAATGCCGGCGAGATCGTCGGCATCCTCGGTCCCAACGGTTCGGGCAAGACGACGACAATCCTGATGCTGTTGGGCCTCACCGAGCCGACCGGCGGGCGCGCCGTGGTCGCCGGCTTCGACCCCCTGCGCGACCCGCTCGAGGTCAAGCGGCGGGTCGGCTACATGCCCGATCAGGTCGGCTTTTATGACGGTCTCTCGGCCCTCGACAACCTCGCCTATACCGGCCGGCTCGCCGGACTGTCGCGTGATGAGATCGACGCACGCTTCGCCGACGCAATGGAGCGCGTCGGTCTCACGACGGTAGGCCGCAACCGGGTCCGCACCTACTCGCAGGGCATGCGCCAGCGACTCGGCCTCGCCGAGGTGTTGATGAAGCGCCCGAGCGTTGCGATCCTCGACGAGCCGACGACCGCACTCGACCCGCATTCGACGCAGGAATTTCTCGACATGATTCGTGGCTTGAAGGCGGACGGCACGGCGGTGCTCTTGTCGTCGCATCATCTCGACCAGGTGCAGAGCGTCTGCGACCGGGTCGCGCTGTTCAACCGGGGTCGTGTCGTCCTCTCCGGCACGGTGACCGAGCTGGCGGGCCGCGTGCTCGGCGGCGGCCATGTGATCGATGTCGAGGCGCGCGGCCCAGAGGGAGCGGGGGGCATTGCCGATCGCCTAGCCGCAGTGCCCGGCGTGGTGCGGATCCAGGCACTCGGCGGCGAGCGGTACCGTGTCGATTGCCAGCGCGATCTGCGGGCCGAGATCGCGCGCCGGCTCGCTCCTGAAGTCGAGCTGGTCGGAATCCATTTCGCGGCGCCAAGCCTCAACGAAGTCTACAACCGCTATTTCGAGGAGGCCCGCCATGCCGCTCAGTAGGCGAGCCGGAGGGTCTCTCGGCGAGCGGCGGCGCGGCTCGCCGTGGACCGGGCTCGGCACGGTCGTCGCGAAGGAAACCGCCGATCACCTCAGCGGCGCGCGCATGGTCGTCGTCGAGGCGCTGGTCTTTCTAGTGGCCCTCGTCCTGGCGTGGTTCTCGACGACGACGATCCGCGAGACGATCGGCCAGAGCCCGTTTCTGTTTCTGCGCCTCTTATCGATTACCCCCGATCCGATCCCGTTTTCGTTCATCAGCATGGTCGGGCTCGTCACCCCGATC
>VAZR01000108.1:6410-11790 GCA_005888515.1 Alphaproteobacteria bacterium
TCGTCGCGACAATCGCCTTCGGCGGCGTCTGGCTGGCGATCGCGATGCTGTTTTCCGTGCTGTTCCTGGCGCCGGCGACCGCTGCGCTGGCGGCGCTCGGCCTGTGGCTGCTGTTCGCGCTGTTCTGGACGGTGATGGTGACGCCGCTGCTCGCGACGCTGATCGCCGGGCCCTCCGAGGGCATTCTGGGGCCGAACATCGCCTATGTCACGACCGAGCAGATGCTGCAGCGGATCTCGCCGAACACGCTGTACAGCGACACCGCGATCGCGTTGCTTAACCCGACGACCCGGGCGCTCGGCCCGGTCTTCGTCAGCCTTCGCGAGTTGCAAACCATGGTCAATGCGCCGCTCCCGGTGACGCAGAGCTTTATCCTGATCTGGCCGCAATTGACCGGGCTGATCGCCGCGACGATCGTCATTTTCGTGATCGCCTACGTCGTCTTCCAGCGGCAGGAGATTCGCGCGTAGCTCCTGACGGTGGAAAAACCTCGGGAACCTTTTCACCGCCTGCCGCATCTGATTGACCGCCCCGAAGACGGGGTGGCGCGGGCAAGCCCGCTCAATCCGAGAGGTGAGCTGTGATTCGGAAGACGATTGTCGCTGCGGGCATTGTATCTCTGTTTGCGATGCCAGCGCTGGCACAAGGGGTCGAGCACGCGCCGCCGGGCGGGGCCTATAAGAAAGTCAGCGAGCTGGTCAAATTGCCGGATTTCCTGCCCGGCCTCGGCACCTTGTACGTCGACCCGAAAACGCTGCCCGCCGGACCTTTCCTCGCCTATGACCACACCGGCCGGCTGGTCAGCACGATTTACATGGTGCCGCTGAAGGATATCAACGAACAGAAGCAGTTCGGCGATTTGCCGGCCCCAGGCGGCAAAGTCGATCATGTGACCCTATCTTATAATGCCGGGCACCCGGGCGTGCCGGACCCGCACTATCACATCGTTCTTTGGCATGTGCCGAAAGGCCAGGAATCGCTGGTCGCCAAATGAGCGGCGTGGCGAAGACGAACGACGCGGCGGTCCCCCGCCGCGCCGTCCTGCGGCATATCGCGGTCTCGGCCGCCGCGTTTGCCGGCTGCGGCCCGCTGCGCCTGGCCGCAGCCCAGCAAAAGGTCTCGAAGGAGGAGGCAAAATATCAGGACCAGCCAAAAGGCGTTCAGCGCTGCGAAATGGGCAGATCAGCGCCAATGCCTGGTGCCAATTTTTTGCTGCCCGGGAGAATGCTCGCTGACGCGGCGCGGCACCGCACGTTCAATTCCTTTGATGCGATGAGTGTTTGATGCAAGTCCAGACCCAGGAACACCCGCCGGCGAGCGGCGAGAGCGAGCTTCTGAGGCGAATGCGGGGCGGCGATTCGCATGCCTTCGCGGCACTGATGCGGCAAAACAATCGACGCCTTTATCGCCTCGCCCGCGGCATCCTGCACGACGAGCACGAAGCCGAAGATGCCGTGCAAGAGGGCTATCTCCGCGCCTTCGCGCATCTTGCCAGCTTCAAAGGCGAGGCGACTCTGGCGACCTGGCTCGCCCGTATCGTCGTCAATGAGGCGCTCGGAAGACTTCGCCGACGCCGGCCGGTCAGCGACATCAACAGCCTCGCCGATTCGCTGGCCTCCGATGCACCGGCCGACGGTACCGGCGCATTGCCCGCGAGCCCGGAACAGCTGGCGGCGCGGCAGGAAATCAGACGCGCTATCGAGCACGCGGTCGACACGCTTCCGACGCCGTTCCGGGCGGTGTTTGTGCTGCGCGCAATCGAGCAGCTCAGCACGAAAGAGACCGCCGATTTGCTCGGCATTCCGGAAGAGACCGTTAAGACCCGGTTTCACCGCGCCAATCGGCTCCTTCGGGAAATGCTGAGCGAGGAATTTGCCTCGATTTGGGACAATGCATTCCCCTTCGCAGGCAGCCGCTGCGACCGGCTCGTCGCCCATGTGCTCGACCGCCTCGCGCGCGTCGGCGTTGGGCTGGAGACCATCGGCTCGGCCTAGTACCGCGGCCGGATTGGCGAAGGCTGGCTTGAGGTAAGGGGCGACGATATCATCCGGGCGCACCACAACTACCGCTCGGCATGCTGCTCGGCCTCACCATCCGCGATGTCGTCCTGATCGAACGCTTGAGCCTGGCGTTCCGGCCGGGGTTGTGCGTGTTGACCGGCGAGACCGGCGCCGGCAAATCGATCCTGATGGATGCGCTCGGGCTCGCGCTCGGCCGGCGCGCCGAGGCAGGCCTGGTGCGGCCCGGCGCCGAGCAAGCCGCAGTCGCCGCCGAGTTCGCGGTCGGCGGCAATCACCCGGCCTCGGCGATCCTCGACAAGGCCGGCATCGCCACCGACCTTTCCGGCACGATCGTGTTGCGCCGCATCGTCACGGCCGATGGCCGCAGCCGCGCCTTTGTCAATGACGAGCCGGCCAGCGTCGGGCTGCTTCGCGAGCTTGGCGACAATCTCGTCGAGATCCAGGGCCAGGGCGAGCAACGCGGCCTGCTCGACCCGGCAACGCATCGCGAGCTGCTGGACGCTTTGGCGGAGCACGAGGTCACACCCGCCGCTTTAGCAAGGGCGTGGCGCGACTGGCGGATGGCACAGGACGCCGCCGCCGAAGCGGCGCGGCGGCTCGCCGAGACTCGCGCCGAGGAAGATTTGCTGCGCCACGAGAAAGCCGAGCTCGACGCGCTCGCCCCCGAGGGCGACGAGGAGGACCGCCTCGCCGCCCGCCGCCTGTTGTTGCAGAACGCCGAGCGTCTTGGCGAGACGATCGCCGAGGCGATCGGCGAGATCGATGGCGAGGGCGGCGCCCAACAAGGACTCGCCCGCGCCCTGCGCCGCCTCGAACGCGCCCGCGACCGGGCGCAGGGCCTGCTCGACAGCGCGCTGACCGCCGCCGAACGCGCCGCCAACGAAACCGCCGAGACGCTGGCCGCACTGACCGCCGCGGCGCAGGCGCTCGAGCTTGACCCGCGCGCTCTCGACCAAGTCGAGGAGCGCCTGTTCGGCCTGCGCGCCGTGGCGCGGAAGCATGGCATCACGGTCGCCGATCTGCCGCGGCTGCACGAAAGCCTCGCGACGAGGCTCGCCGCGATCGAGACCGGCGCCGAAGACGTCATCGCGCTGGAACGCGCCGCCGCCGCTGCCCGCGAGCGCTACATCGAAGCCGCCGGTGCGGTGTCGCGGGCCCGCGCGCGCGCGGCGCGCCATCTCGACACCGCGATCGCCGCCGAGCTGAAGCCGTTGCGGCTCGACAAAGCGCGCTTCCGCACCGTGCTGACACCGCTCGCCGAGGCCGATTGGGGCGAGCATGGCCGCGAGCGCGTGCATTTCGAGGTCGCCACCAACCCCGGCGCGCCGTTCGGGGCGTTGGCGCGGATCGCCTCGGGCGGCGAGCTGTCGCGCTTGATGCTGGCGCTGAAGCTGGTTCTCGCCGGCACCTCCTCGGTCCCGACCCTGATCTTCGACGAGGTCGACAGCGGCATCGGCGGCGCCGTCGCCGCCGCCGTCGGCGAAAGGCTGCAGCGGCTCGGCTCGCGGCTGCAGGTCCTCGTCGTGACCCATTCGCCGCAGGTCGCCGCGCGCGGCGCGCATCACTGGCGGGTCGCCAAAAAGCAGGGCCAGCAGGCAACCGTCACCTCGGTCGAGGAACTCGACCCCGACACAAGGCAGGAAGAAATCGCCCGCATGTTGTCGGGCAGCACGATCACCGCCGAGGCGCGCGCCGCCGCCGCCAGCCTGATTGCCGGGGCCCGGCCATGAGAGCGCAAGCAATGGCGCCCCATATCGCCGAGCGCCCGGTCGAATTGCTGGCCGAAGAGGAGGCCAAGGGTGAGCTTGCGCGCCTCGCGATCGCGATCGCGCATCACGACGAGCTCTATCATGCCAAGGATGCGCCCGAAATCAGTGACGCGGATTACGACAGGCTGCGCCAGCGCAACGCCGCGATCGAGGCGCGTTTTCCGGAGCTGATCCGCGCCGACAGCCCGTCGCGGCGGGTTGGCGCCGCCCCCGCCGCCGGTTTCTCGAAGGTCACTCATCGCGTGCCGATGCTGTCCCTCGAAAATGCCTTCGAGGAACAAGACGTGCGCGACTTTTTCGCGACGGTGCGCAATTTCTTCCGCCGGCCTGAGGATCTGGCGCGGGTCGCCGAGGACGCGATCGAAATCATGGCTGAGCCGAAGATCGATGGGCTCTCGGCGGCGTTGCGCTACGAGGATGGCCGGCTCGTGCTCGGCGCGACGCGCGGCGACGGCGTTACCGGCGAGGACATCACCGCCAATATCCGCACCCTCGAAACCGTGCCCGAGAGGCTCGCCGGGCATGGCTGGCCCGACATGATCGAGATCCGTGGCGAAGTTTACATGGAGCGCGCCGCGTTCCTCGCCTTCAACGCCGAGCGGGCTGCCGCGGGCGAGCAGGTCTTCGCCAACCCGCGCAATTTCGCCGCCGGCTCCCTACGCCAGCTCGACCCTTCGGTAACCGCGAAACGCCCGCTCAAATTTTTTGCCTATGGCTGGGGCGAGACGAGCGCCGGTTTCGCACGCAGCCAGGCCGAGGCTTTGGCGCGCTTCCGTGATTGGGGGCTTTCGGTCAACCCGCACTCAAGGCTTTGCCACGGCATCGCTGAGGTGATCGCCTACCATCGCGATCTGGCGGAAACCCGCGCCTCACTGCCCTATGACATCGATGGCGTCGTCTACAAGATCAACGATCTCGACCTGCAGAACCGGCTCGGCATGCGCAGCCGCGCCCCGCGTTGGGCCCTGGCGCATAAATTCGCCGCCGAGCAGGCGCAGACGGTCATGCGCGACATCATGATCACCGTCGGGCGCCAGGGCACGCTGACCCCGACCGCGATGCTTGAGCCGGTCACGGTCGGCGGGGTCGTCGTGCAGCGCGCCACCTTGCATAACGAGGATGAGATCCAGCGCAAGGATGCGCGGATCGGCGACACGGTCATTGTGCAGCGCGCCGGCGATGTGATCCCGCAGATCGTCGGCGTGGTGCTCGAACGCCGCCCGCCTGGCGCCGAACCCTACAAATTCCCCGAGAAATGCCCGGTCTGCGACAGCTTGGCGGTACGCGAGCCCGGCATGGCGGCGCGCCGCTGCACCGGCGGGCTGATCTGCGCCGCGCAGGCGGTCGAGCGGCTGAAGCATTTTGTCTCGCGTGACAATTTCGATATCGAGGGCCTCGGCGAGAAGCACATCGGCGCTTTCTGGCAGGACGGGCTGATCCGCCAGCCCGGCGACATCTTCCGGCTGAAGGCTGACGTCATTGCTGAGCGAGAAGGTTGGGGCGAGGTCAGCGCCAGCAAGCTGATCGCCGCGATCGACGAGCGCCGCCGCATCTCGCTCGACCGCTTTATCAACGCGCTCGGCATTCCGC
>VAZR01000109.1 GCA_005888515.1 Alphaproteobacteria bacterium
CGCAGCGCCTATGAGGAAACCTCCGAGGCGCTGTTCATGACCTCGGGCTTTGTCTACGGCAGCGCCGCCGAGGCCGAAGCCGCCTTCAAGCAGGACGGCTCGCGCTACGTCTATTCGCGTTATCGGAACCCGACCGTCACGATGTTCGAGGAGCGGCTGCGGCTCATCGAGGGCGCCGAGGCGTGCCGCGCCACGGCGAGCGGCATGGCGGCGGTGTTCGCCGCGCTGCTGTGCAAATTGCGCGCGGGCCAGCGCGTCGTCGCGAGCCGGGCGCTGTTCGGCTCGTGCCACTATATCGTCGCCGAACTCTTGCCGCGCTGGGGCATCGAGACGGTGCAGGTCGACGGCCGCGATCTGGCGGCCTGGGAGACGGCGCTGGCGCCGGGTGCCGCGCTCACCTTCTGCGAGAGCCCGTCGAACCCGGCGATGGAGATTATCGACATCGCCGAGGTGGCGCGGCTGACGCATCGCGCCGGCGGCATCCTCGTCGTCGACAATGTGTTCGCGACGCCGCTGTTGCAGAAGCCATTGGCGCTCGGCGCCGATGTCGTCGTCTATTCCGCGACCAAGCATATCGACGGCCAGGGCCGCGCTTTGGGCGGCGCGATCCTCGCCAGCGAGAAATACGTCAAGGACGATCTCGGCCTGTTCTACCGACACACCGGTCCGTCGATGTCGCCGTTCAACGCCTGGCTGTTGCTGAAGGGGCTCGAAACGCTGGAATTGCGGGTCGAGCGGCAATGCCGCACCGCCGAGGCGATCGCCCGTTTTCTGGAAAGCCATCCGAAGGTCACGCGTGTCCTCTATCCCGGCCTGCCGAGCCATCCGCAATACGAGCTGGCGCGGCGCCAGATGAGTGCCGGCGGCACCGTCGTCGCCTTCGATATCGCCGGCGACAAGGAGGCCTGCTTCCGTTTTCTCGATACGCTGCGGCTTGTCGACATCTCGAATAATCTCGGGGATTCGAAGAGTCTGATCACCCATCCGGCGACGACGACGCATTCGCGGCTGAAGCCCGAGGAGCGCGAGGCGCTCGGTATCGGCGACGCGCTGGTGCGCCTCTCGGCCGGGCTCGAAGACGAGGCCGATCTGGTGGCCGATATCGGCCGGGCATTAGCGGCGGTTTAGCGGCGGTAAATTCTCCACCGATCGCACCCCCTAATTGGTGTCCCGGCGAAAGCCGGGATCCATTTTTCAGCCGTCTCCGCCGCGGCGGGGTGGGTCCCGGCTTTCGCCGGGACGCCGATTTTACTACCGTACGGGTAATTTAGCGGCTCAAAGAGGTTCGACATGAGCATCACCATCGCGGTCGTGGCGCAGGGCATGATGGGTTCGGGGGTCGGCAAGCGCTTGCACGAGCGCGGCGCCGAGGTGCGCACGCTGCTGTCGGGGCGCAGCGCCGCCAGCGCCGAACGCGCCCGCGCGGCCGGTATGGATTGCAATGCAATCAGCCCGCAAACCGCCCAGCGGGTCGCCGCGATCATCGAGCCGACCGGCGCCAAATTCGTCGATGGCGGCATCATCGGCGGGCCGCCGCGCGACGGCTACAGCGGGCCGGCGATCTACGCCTCAGGCCCGGCTGTCGCCGAGACCAAGGTGCTGCGCGATTGGGGGCTCGACTGGCGCGCGATCGACGGGCCGGTCGGCGCCGCCTCGGGGCTCAAGATGTCTTATGCCGGGATCACCAAGGGCATCACCTCGCTCGGCTCGGCGATGATGCTCGGCGCCGCGCGCTTCGGCTGCGCCGAGGCGCTGGTCGCGGAATTGTCGTCGAGCCAGCCGCAGATCTTCGGCTACCTGAAGAACAGCATCCCGCGGATGTACGACAAGGCCTATCGCTGGGTTGCCGAGATGGAGGAGATCTCCGATTTCCTCGGCGCCAATCCCCCCTCGCGCGACATCTATGCCGCGATCGCCCGCCTCTACGACTTCCTCGCCGCCGCCGAAGCCGAGGAAAACCCCGGCCCCGACAACGCCGTCAAAACGCTCAACAAGGTATTGGGGCGGTAGAGCCAAGCCCCTCTCCCGCACCGCGGGAGAGGGAGGGACCCACGCCGCAGGCGTGGGAGGGTGAGGGTCGGAGCCGCTGAACCACCCTCACCCGCCTTCGGGCTCCGCCCTCAGGCACCCTCTCCCGCAGTGCGGGAGAGGGAAGCTACCCCTTCGCGACCTCGTGGCCGGCGAGGTGCTCGAGGACGCGGACGAGGCCGGAATGGTCCCAGCCCTTGCCGCCGAGCGCGGCGGCGGCGTTGAACAATTCCTGGGTCGTTGCGGTGTTCGGCAAGGACAGGTTGAGGGCGCGAGCGCCCGACAGCGCGAGACCCAGATCCTTCTGGTGCAGTTCGATGCGGAAGCCCGGGTCGAAGGTGCGCTTGATCATGCGCTCGCCGTGGACTTCGAGGATGCGGGAGGACGCGAAGCCGCCCATCAATGCCTGGCGCACCTTGGCCGGATCGGCGCCGGCCTTGGAAGCGAACAAGAGCGCCTCGCCCACCGCCTCGATCGTCAGCGCGACGATGATCTGGTTGGCGACCTTGGTGGTCTGGCCGGCGCCGACATCGCCGACCAGCGTGATGTTCTTGCCCATCAACTCGAACAGCGGCTTGACCCGGTTGAACGCGGCCTCGGAGCCGCCGACCATGATCGTCAGCGAGGCCGCCTTGGCGCCGACCTCGCCGCCCGATACCGGCGCATCGACATAGTCGCAGCCCTTCTGCACGATCTCGGCGGCGAACACCTTGGTCTCGATCGGCGAGATCGAGCTCATATCGACGACCGTCTTGCCCGGCTTCACCCCCGCCGCCACCCCGTCCGGGCTGAACAGCACGTTCTGCACATCGGGGGTGTCGGGCACCATGATGATGATCACTTCAGCCTGCTCGGCGACCGCTTTCAGCGTGTCGCAGACCGTCGCGCCGTCGCGGATCTCCGGCGGTACCGTGCGCTTGCCGTAGACGAACAGCTGGTGCCCGCCCTGCATCAGATTGTGGGCCATCGGCCGGCCCATGATACCGAGCCCGACAAAACCGACTTTCATGACATCTCTCCGATGGGGGTCGCGGTTCCCGGCACAGTGCTACAGTTCTAGCGGCGATCTCAAGCCGGTCCAGCCCCGGCCAATAACCATCACGGGAATTGCCGTCACGGGTGCTAACCTCTCTGCGTCATCGCAGAGGTGATCGATGTTGCGCGCACTTTTGGTTTTTATGCTCGTCCTGTTCGCCGCCCCCGCCATGGCGCAGGAGTATCAGTCGAAGGACCTGGCCGAGGCCGGCGTCAATTACCGCCAGGAACTCGTTAGCAACATTCCATCCAACAAGCGACAGCCGTCGCTGATCCCGCGACTTCGGAAGGATGCGGACGAGGAGTACCGGGCGAAGCGGTATCCGCAGGCCATCGAAGACCTGACCCGGGCGATCGCCTATGGCGCCGATGACGGGCTGGTCTGGCTGCGCCTGGCGCAAAACCTGGCAGCGACCGGCGACGACCACACGATGGCCGCCGCCTACAACGCCTATGTCAAATCAGTGGATCCGGTCGAGCGCGCCAACGCGCTGTTCATCATCGGCCGGGATTACGATCGCCACGATCAGCTGAAAGACGCGCTCGCGGTGTTTCAGGCGGGGCTCGCTCTGACGAAAGCGTCGGCCGTCGCCGAACGGGTCGAGCAGTTGAAGCAGCTCGTCGCGTTCCGCGTCACAAAGCTCGACATTCAGGCGGAAGCCGACGCGCCGCGCGTCTGTCTGCGCATGAATGAGAAGATCGCGCCCAAGGCCGACCTGTCCTACGGCGCGTTTGTGCGGACCGAGCCGGCGCTCGACGGCATCGTCACGGCGCGCGGCGACACGCTGTGCCTGGATGGGCTGAAGCACGGCGAGACCTATCGGATCGAGCTGCTCCCCGGATTTCCCGCCGCCAGCGGCGAGACGACGCCGAACCTGTTCAAGGGCCGCATCGTCATTCCCGACCGCAAGCCGGCGATCAGCTTTGCCGGTGCGGGCTATGTGTTGCCCCGCGAGGGCGGCGCCGGGCTGCCGGTCACGACGATCAATCTCGACCGCGTCAAGGTTCGGCTGGTGCGGGTCAATGACCGCAATCTGGTGCCGAGCATCAATGCCGAGAAGCTCTCGATGAGCTTTGGCACCGATGATGTCGACGAGGTCATCAACCAGGCCGGCAGCCTGGTCTGGCAGGGGGAGATGACGATTACCGGGCCGCGCAACCGCCCGGTGGTGACCGCGATCCCGCTCAACGAGATGCTGCGCGACAAAGCGCCCGGCGTCTACCTCGCGGTCGTCGAGCGGGCCGATGCCAAGGAAGGCGACAGCCGCACGCCGGCCACCAACTGGGTGCTGGTCTCCAATCTCGGGCTGACGACCTACACCGGAAGCGACGGAATGGCGGTCGCGGTGCGCTCGCTCGCCGACGCCAAGCCTCTAAAGGGCGTCGCGCTGCGGCTTTACGCGCGCAACAACGGCGAGCTGGCGACCGCGACGACTGACGCCGAGGGGCTCGCCCGCATTCCGGGCGCGATCTTGCGCGGGCGCGGCGGCGACGAGCCGTTCGCGGTGATGGCGTATGGGGCCGAAGGCGACTTTAATTTCCTCGAAATCGGCCGCGCCGCGTTCGATCTATCCGATCGCGGCGTCAGCGGCCGTGCGCCGCCGGGCCCGGTCGACGCGTATCTGTACACCGACCGCGGCATCTACCGTCCCGGCGAGAGCGTGCACCTGATGACGCTGGTGCGCGATGACAAAGCCAATTCGATCGCCGGCCTGCCGGTGACATTTCGTCTGTTGCGGCCGGACGGCGTCGAAGTCGAGCGACGCCAGCTGACCGGCGACACGCTGGGCGCGTTCGAGGTCACTTATGCGCTGACGCGCGATGCGCGCACCGGCACCTGGCATGCCGAGCTGAAGCTTGATCCGAAAGCGCCGGCCATCGGCAGCATCGAATTCCAGGTCGAGGATTTCGTGCCGCCGCAGCTGAAGGTCGAGGTGTCGGCGGCCGAGCGACCGATCAAGCCCGGCGAGCCGTTCCCGGTCGCGGTCGCCGCCCGCTACTACTACGGCGCACCGGGTGTCGGGCTCGCGGTCGCAGGTCGACGGCGATTCTGACCGTGACCGATCTGCCCGATCTGACGAAACCGTTGGCGGCGACAATTCGGGTCAGCGTGTCCGAGCCGAGCGGGCGCGCCGTCGCCGAAACCGTGACCCGGCCGATCCGTCAGCGGCCGTTGGCGATCGGGCTGCGCTCGCAGAACGGCGAGGATGCCGTTCCGGAGGGCCAGCCGGCGAACCTCGATGTCATTGCGCTGGATACGGATGGCAAGCGGATCGCCAGCACGGGACTGCACTGGGAATTGCTGCGCGAGAACTGGCAATACAGCTGGTATTCGGTCAACGGCAGCTGGCGCCATCGCGTGCAGCGGCGCGATCAGCCGATCGAAACCGGCGCGCTCGATATTGCCGCCGATGCCGCGGCGACATTGTCGCGAAATCTGCCGGCCGGGCGGTATCGCTGGGAAGTCAGCGATCCCGCGAGCGGCGCGCAATCGAGCCTGCGCTTTCATGTCGGCTGGCAGGTCGAGGCCGCATTGCCGGACGTCCCGGACAAGCTGGAGGTGGCGCTCGACAAGCCGAGCTATCAGCCGGGCGAAACCGCCAAGCTGTTCGTCAAGGCGCCGTTTGCCGGCGAGGCCGAGCTGGCGATCGGATCCAATCAAATTCTGGCATTGCGGTCGTTCAATTTACCGGCGGGCGGTACGACGATCGAATTGCCGGTCGATGTCGGCTGGGGAACCGGCATCTACGCGCTGGTCAGCGCTTACCGTCCGCAAGCCGCGCCCACCCCTGGACCTGGCCCCTCCGCGCCGCGCGGCCCGGGGCGTGCTGTCGGCGTCGTCTGGCTCGGTATCGATGCCAGCCCGCGCACGCTGTCGGTCGCGCTTGCCGCGCCTGATGTCGTACGGCCGCGCGGCGCGGCCGAGATCGGCGTAAAGATCAGCGGGCTCGCCGCCGGCGAAGAGGCGTATGTCACGCTGGCCGCGGTCGATCAGGCGGTGCTGAAGCTGACCGAGTTCGACAGCCCGGCGCCGGAAAAATATTACTTCGGCAAGCGCCGGCTCGGGGTCGAGCTGCGCGATCTTTACGGCCGGCTGATCGACACGCGCGCCAATGGCGTCGGCGTGTTGCGCAGCGGCGGCGACGGGTTCGCCAAGCGCTCGGTCGCCGGTCTGCCGGACAAGAGCAGCCGGATCGTGGCGCTGTTTTCGGGCATCGTCCGACTCGATTCCGAAGGCGCCGCGAAGATCCGTTTCGACGTCCCGGATTTCCAGGGACAGCTGCGGCTGATGGCTGTCGCCTACTCGGCGAAGAAGCTCGGCTCGGCGAGCGGCGCGATGATTGTGCGCGACCCGGTCGTAACGATGGTGTCGCTGCCGCGCTTTCTGGCGCCGGGCGACACCGGCCAGATCGGGGTTGTGATCAACAATCTCCTGTCGGCGACGACGATCGGCAATGTCGCGCTGCGTCTCGATCTGGACGGCCCTGGCGATCTGCGCATTGCACGCGACTTCACGGTCGGGGTGCGCCCGGCGCAGGCCTATCAGCTGCGCCGCTTTGTCGGGCGGCTCGAACCCGGCCAGAGCGTCACGCTCGACGATGGCGGCGCCGACGAGTTCCTGCCCGGCACCGCCGAGGCGTTGCTGTCGGTCAGCCCGCGCCCAGATTGGGACATGCCCGGTCTGCTGAGAGCGCTCGACCGGTACGCCTATGGCTGTCTCGAGCAGACGACGAGCCGGGCCTTGCCCCTGCTTTATGTCGAGGCGGTCGCCGGGTTGTGGCGCACCGATCCGGGGTTTGCGCCGGGCGAGGTGATCGACCGCGCAATCGGCCATGTCGTCGAATTGCAGCGCTCGGACGGCAGCTTTGGGGTGTGGAACGAGACCGACGATACGGTGCCGTGGCTCGACGCCTATGCCACCGATTTTTTGATGCGCGCCAAGGAGCACGGCAGGAACGTGCCGGATTACGCGGTGAAATCGGCGCTCGGCTGGCTGCGCGACTACGTCCGGCAGGATCGCACCGAGGCCAAGGAATTGCCGGCGATCGCCTACGCCCATTATGTGCTGGCGCGGGGCAAAGCCGGCGATCTCGCCGCATTGCGATATTTCAACGACACAAAGATGGCCGATCTGCCGACCCAGCTGGCCAAGGCGCAATTGGCGGCGGCCTTGGCGCAATACGGCGACACCGCACGCGCCGCAGCGGCTTATGATTCGGCGTTCGCGCCACCGCCGAAGCGGCCGAATGGGCTGCGCTATATCGATTACGGCAGCGATCTGCGCGACAGCGCGGCGGTGCTCGCCTTTGCCGCCGGCAACCGCGACGCCGAGCCGCGTTTGACGGCGGTGATGGACCGTATCGCCGAGCTCTTTGCACACGCCGGCCGCACCAGCACGCAGGAGCAGGCCTGGTTGTTGATGGCGGCCGAAGCGGCAGCCCGCACGACCGGCGGCACGATGACCGTCGCCGAGAATAATTCCGCGCCGCAGTCCCGCGGCGAGCCGCTCTATCTGCGGCGGCCGCTCGGCAGCGGCGGCGCACCCGCGACGATCGCCAACCGCGGCACCACCCCGGCATGGCGGACGGTTTCAATCACCGGCGTGCCGAAAAGCGAGCTGCCGGCCGAGAGCAACGGGTATACCGTCAGCCGCACCGTCTACCGGCCCGACGGCTCACCGGCGGATCTGAGGAAGGTGCGGCAGACCGATCTGTTTATCGTCGTTATCAAAGGCAAGCGCACCGATGCCTCACGCGCCGCCCGCACGCTCGTCGTCGATCTGCTGCCGGCGGGTTTCGAGATCGAGAATGCCAATGCCGGCGGCCAATCCTCGTGGAATTTCGACTGGCTCAAGGGCCTGACCGAAGCGGCTTATACCGAGCGGCGCGACGACCGCTATATCGCCGCGCTCGACTTGCGCGAAAACGCGGCCGAGTTCACGCTGGCCTATGTGGTGCGCGCGGTGACGCCGGGCGATTTCACCTACCCCGCCCTTGTCGTCGAAGACATGTATGAGCCGGAGACCACCGGCCGCACCGCGATCAGCAAACTGGCGGTCCAGCCGCGGTGACGTTCTTCGGACGGCGGAGAATTCCCTCTCTGCCCTTTAGGGCGGAGAGGGAGGGGCCCGCGCCAAAGGCGCGGGAGGGTGAGGTGGGTACCGGCAAGCGCTCTGGCATCCCCCACCTCACCCCAACCCTCTCCGCCCCCGAGGGCGGAGAGGGAGTCCGCCCTGTCGGGCTTCGGCGCAAAGTCTTCTGGATCGGAGCGGTCACAGGCGCACTTTTCACGTTCGCGCTCGCCTATTTCGCCCTGCCCGGGCCGGCGCTCGATCGCAGCCGCAACGTTTCGACGCTGGTGCTGGCGCGCGACGGCTCGATCCTGCGCGGGTTTCTCAGCGCCGACGGCAAATGGCGCCTGCCGATCGGCCCGGACAATGTCGATCCTTTGTACCGCCGCATGCTGATCGCGACCGAGGACCAGCGCTTTGCGACGCATCCCGGGGTCGATGCACTCGCCTCTTTGCGGGCATTCGGCCAGCTGACCGCCCAAGGCCATATCGTTTCCGGCGCCTCGACCTTGACGATGCAGGCGGTGCGCCTGCTCGAACGCCGGCCACGCTCGATCCTTGCCAAAATTGCCGAAGCCGCCGAGGCGCTGGCATTGGAGCGGCATCTCGGCAAGGACGGCATTCTCGGCCTCTACCTGACACTGGCGCCGTTCGGCGGCAATCTCGAAGGGGTGCAAGCCGCGAGCCTTGCCTATTTCGGCAAGGCGCCGCGGCATCTATCGGCGGCGGACGCGGCGTTGCTCGTGGCATTGCCGCGCATGCCCGAGCGGCTGCGGCCCGACCGCCACCCCGAGGCGGCGCGCCATGCCCGTGACGCAGTGCTCGAACGGATGCGCCAGAGGGGCATCATTACCGAGGAAGCCTTTGTCGAGGCGCGCGCCGAGCCGGTGCCGCAGCGCCGGCTGGCCTTGCCGTTTCACGCCGTTCATCTCGCCCGCGCCTTGCGGCACGACGCGCCGGATATGGCGGTCCAGCAGACCACGATCGATCCGCTGCTGCAGCAACAGATCGAAACCTTGCTGCGCCGCGAGAGCGGCGCGCTCGATCCGCAGGCGACGCTCGCCGCGCTGGTGATCGACAATCGCGAGCGGCGGGTGATCGCCTATGTCGGAAATGCCGCGTTCGACTCGGTCGAGCGGCACGGCACGATCGACATGGCGGGCGCGGTGCGCTCGCCGGGATCGGCGCTGAAGCCGTTCATCTACGCGATGGCGTTCGACCGGCTGATCATTCATCCGGAAACCATCCTCGACGACCGGCCGCGACATTTCGGCGATTATGCGCCGACCGATTTCGACGGCCATTTCCAGGGTGCGGTCAGCGCCGCCGAGGCATTGCAATATTCGCTGAATGTACCGGCGGTCGCGGTGCTCGACCGCCTTGGTCCGAGCCGCTTCACGGCAGCGCTGGAAACCGCCGGGGTTCGGCTGCGCTTGCCGGCCCCGAGCACCGATCCCGGCCTTGCGATTGCGCTGGGCGGCGCTGGGATCTCGCTGACCGAGCTCGCGACGCTGTACGCCGCGCTGGCGCATGATGGAAGGGTCGCGCCGCTGCGGTACCGGCTGGATGATCCGCCCGGCCATGAGACCGCCATCTTCGGCCCGCTCGCCGCCTGGTATGTCGGCGACATCCTGCGGAACGCACCGCCGCCGCCGGGCCTCCCGCCCGCCGAGCTTCGGCAGCGGCGCCGGCTCGCAGTCAAGACCGGCACGTCCTATGGGTTCCGCGATTTCTGGGCGGTCGGTTACGACGCGCAGGTGACAATCGCGGTCTGGGCCGGGCGGCCGGACGGCACCCCGATGCCGGGGCATAGCGGCCGCACGACCGCGGCGCCGGTGCTGTTCAAGATCGCCGATCTGCTCGGTCCGGCTCCGGCGCTATCCGAACCGGAGGCGCCGCCGAATGCGCTGCGGGTCGGCCGCCGCGATTTGCCCACCCATTTGCGCCGCCTCGACGCCGGACCGCTCGACGGCGGCCGCGCCGCCGATCCGGGCGCGCCGAAAATCCTCTACCCGCCGGACGGGGCGACGGTCGCCTGGGACGGCGCCGCCGTGCCGCTCGAAGCATCCGGTGGACATGGACCATTGCGCTGGCTGGTCGACGGCAGACCGCTGGCGCCGGCGGCGCCGCGCCGTGCGCTCTACTGGCGCCCGGACGGGCTTGGTTTCGCGCAGCTGACGGTCATCGACGCGCAAGGCCGCAGCGCGCGGGCGACGGTACGGCTCGCGCCGTAGTCCGTTACCGCGGCGGATTTACGTCGAGAAGGCTGAGATCGTACGGCGGCCGGTGCAGCCCGGCCGGCGAGATCGTGAAAATCTCATACCCGGTGGCCGTCACACCCACGGTGTGCTCGAACTGTGCCGACAGCGAACGGTCCTTGGTCACCGCGGTCCAGCCATCGCTCAGCACTTTGACCTCGTAGCGGCCGGCGTTGATCATCGGCTCAACTGTGAAGAACATGCCTTCCCGCATGACCGGCCCGTCTTCCGGCCGCCCGTAATGCAGGATCGATGGCGCATCATGGAAGATGCGCCCGACCCCGTGGCCGCAGAAATCGCGCACCACCGAATAGCGGTGGCTTTCGGCATAGCGCTGGATCGCATCGCCGATCGCGCCGATATGCACTCCCGGCCGCACCACCGCGATGCCGCGCATCATCGCGTCATAGGTGATATCGACCAGCTTTCGCGCCTTGACCGAGATCCGCTCGCCGACAAAGAACATGCGGCTCGTATCGCCATGCCAGCCGTCGAGGATCACGGTCACATCGATATTCACGATGTCGCCGTCCATCAAGCGGCGATCGCCGGGGATGCCGTGACACACGACGTGATTGATTGAGGTGCAGATCGATTTCGGGAAGCCGCGGTAATTGAGCGGCGCCGGGATCGCGTCGTGGCCGATGATGAATTCATGGCACAGCCGATCGAGCTCGCCGGTCGTGATGCCGGGGCGGACATGCGGCGTGATGAAATCGAGCGTCGCCGCGGCGAGCTGCCCCGCCTGCCGCATGCCTTCAAACGCGTCGGCGCCATGGATCTTGATCTGCTCGCTGCGCGGTCCGCCGCGCCCGAGGCCCAGGCCTGGCATCAGGTCCTGCTGCATGATGATCGCGTACTCTTCATTCTATCGGCGGGGCCGTTTGGCCGCGCGCCGAGGTGATAATCCGATCCGGAGAGGCGGGCAATCCTCGCCATACCGGTCCCGATTGCGAAGGTAGGCAGGGGCCGCCTTCGCTACAATGCCGCTTTGGAAGAGAGCTTGCCGCACGATACCGGCGATTGTATGGCGGCCGGGCTTTCCCTATGAAGGATGGGCAATTCCATTGCCGTTGACTGTCGAGGAACCGGATGAGCCAGGCCGACAACCCGCCGAAAACCGTTACTGCCTGCGTCCTGATCATCGGCAACGAGATCCTGTCGGGCCGCACTCAGGACGCGAATCTCGCCTTTCTTGCCAAAGGGCTGAACGAGGCCGGCATCCGTCTGCGCGAGGCGCGGGTCGTTCCCGACGATGCCGATATTATCGTCAGCACCGTCAACGAGGTGCGCCGGTCCTTCGATTATGTCTTTACCACCGGCGGGATCGGCCCGACCCATGACGACATCACCTCGGCCAGCATCGCCGAGGCGTTTGCGGTGCCGCTGATCGTGCATCCCGAGGCGAAGCGGCTGCTCGAAGGCCATTATCCGCCCGGCGGGCTCAATGAGGCGCGGCTGCGGATGGCGCAGGTGCCGGACGGCGCCGTGTTACTACCGAACCCGATCTCCCGCGCTCCCGGCTTCCGGATCGACAATGTGTTCGTCCTGCCGGGCGTGCCGCAGATCATGCAGGCGATCTTCAGCGAGCTGAAGCACCGGCTGCAGGGCGGCGCGGCCGTGCTGAGCCGCAGCATCAGCTGCACCCTCTCCGAAGGTGCGATCGCGAAGGATCTCGGCGAGCTGCAGGCGCGCTACGCCGATCTCGAGATCGGCTCGTACCCATATTTCCGGCGCAGCGATTTTGGCGTCACGCTGGTTATCCGCGGCACCGACCGGGAGCGGATCGGCGCGGCGGTCGAGGAATTGAAGACGCTGGTCCGCGCCCTCGGCGGCGACCCGCAGGAGGGGCAAGCGGAGGATTAGGCGACCCGCGGACGTGGCGAAACGGTAGACGCAGCGGACTTAAAATCCGCTCCTCGAAAGGGGGTATGGGTTCGACTCCCATCGTCCGCACCACTTTGGCAAAAGCACAGGACGCGAGCCTATCCATGCTCTTTTTGCTTCCGCTTGCATAAAGCCTGTGCATAAAGTAGCCCCTC
>VAZR01000110.1 GCA_005888515.1 Alphaproteobacteria bacterium
AGATCGAAGAGGAGGCCGGTTTATTCACGGCGAGCCGACTTTTTGTGCCGTGACGTGGATTTCGCGACAGCGGCTGCCAGTGTTACCGCGCCACGAAATTCAGCACGATGAGCATGCTTATCAAGGCAACCAGAGTGCCCGCCAAAGGCGGGATCGCGTCCAGCCTGTCATCCCATCTCGGATGAATTTTCATGTGGCGCATTTGGCAAACTCCTTCCGAAGTGATTTTTCGTCACCGGTGGAGATCGCCGAGGCTTATCGAAAATTCTGCGGGTGTGGATCGGCGCTGGGCGAAAAAATTTGCCGGCCCGGGAATAAATCGGCCTCAATGCTGATCTAGTGCCCGGAAGGCGATGGCTCGCGATCGGGCATCGGCTGATCGGGCGGATTGGTGACGTGGCGGATTCCTTGCCAAGCGACACGTTCGAAGCGGTCGTGCTGCCGCATCTCGATGCTGCGCACAACCTCGCCCGGTGGCTGATGCGCGACGCCGCCTCGGCCGAGGACGTCTTGCAGGAAGCCATGCTGCGCGCGCTGACCTATTTTCCGAGCTTCAAGGGCGTCAACCCACGCGGCTGGCTCCTGCAGATCGTGCGCAACACGGCCTACGCCTCGATGAGCCTCAATCGCGGGGTCGAGCTGGTGCCGATGACCAACGCTTCGGACGAACCGGATGACGCTGTGTCTCGCCTGCCGTCGAGCGACGATGATCCCGAGACCAGCCTGATCAAGACGCGCGAGCGCGACCGGGTCCGGCGCATGATCGCGGCGCTGCCGATCGAGCTGCGCGAGACGTTGGTGCTGCGCGAACTCGAGGAGCTGTCATACAAGGAGATCGCCGAGGTGACGCGAATGCCGATCGGGACGGTCATGTCGCGGCTGTGGCGGGCGCGCCGGCTGCTGGCGCAAGCCGCGCGCCGGGACGAGGCGGCATGAGCGCGATGCCCGATTGCGACAAGGTTCTCCTGGTCCAGGCCGAACTGGACGGCGAGCTCGGTGCGGCCGAAGCGGCGGCTTTGGCGGCGCATCGCGCCCAATGCCCGATCTGTGAGGCCGCCGCCGCGGAGCTGGCCCAGGCCCGCGCCCTGATGCGCGACGACCTGTATCAGCCAGTGCCCGAAGATATGCGGCGCCGCGTGCTGACCGCACTTGCCGCTGCCCAGCCGCCGCGACCCGGGCCGCCGGCCGCGACGTCTGGTTCATTCGGGCGGTGGCGCGGCTGGTGGTCCAATAGCGCGAGCTTCGGACTTGGCGCCGCCTGCGCTGCCGCGTTGGCATTTTTGCTGCTGGTGCCCGCCATGCCGCCCGGTCTGACCGAACAAATCGTCGCCGGTCATGTCCGAGCCTTGCAGCCCGGCCATCTGCAGGACGTCGCGTCGGAGGATCGTCACACGGTTAAACCGTGGTTCGATGGGCGGCTCGACTTCGCGCCGCCGGTCAAGGACCTCGCCGCCGCACATTTCCCGCTGACCGGCGGCCGGCTCGATTATCTCAACGGCCGACCGGTCGCGGCGCTGGTCTACCAGCGCGACAAGCACGTCATCGATCTGTTCGTCTGGCCTGCCGCCGGCGATACGCCGCCGCAAACCGCCGAGCGCCAGGGCTACAACATCGTGCACTGGTCGCAAGGCGGCATGAATTTCTGGGCGGTCTCCGACCTCGAAGTGGCGCAGCTCGAGGAATTCGTCGCCGATTGGCGCAACGCGCCTTAAACCACGGCTGTAGGGTGGCTGAGCGCAGCGAAGCCCACCAACAATTCACAATGCGACGGCGAGGCAGCGAGGTTTGCGCTGGCTCATCGATCTCGCTGTCTCACTGTCTCGTTGTAAATCAATTAAGATAGGCTTCGCTCCGGCTGACCCGTCTACAAACTCTTCAGGAAATCGATGATTGCGGTGTTGACCTCGGTAGGGCGCTCCTGCTGGGTCCAGTGACCACAACCCGGCAGCATGATTGTTTGCCGCAGCTTCGGCACGAACCTCGTCAGGTTGGGGATCAGCTGGTCCATGCCGGGAAAGCTTACGACTAGATCACGGTCGCCAGCCACGTAAAGCGCCGGCACATCCACCGTCTTGCCGGCGAACGGCGCCGTCAATTCCCAATTGCGGTCGATGTTGCGGTACCAGTTGAGCCCGCTGCGAAACCCGGTGCGCGTGAACTCAGCCACGTAGAAATCGAGATCGGCTTCGGTCAACCAAGCGGGTAGGGAAGGGACTGACCGCCCGCCGAGGAAGTCGCCGCCTTTCGGCACCATGCCGAGCCGTCGCTCGCCGCGCGGCGCATCGCCCGAGCCCCAATACAGTAGGCTGTGCAGGGTCAGACGCGGATCGCGCTCGAACTCTGTCTCGGCGACGCCCGGCTGCTGGAAATAGAGCTGGTAGAAGATGGCGTGGTCGTTTTGCGGCATGACCGTGGTCGGCCGCGCGGGCCCACGCGGGCGAAACGGCACGCTCAATCCGATGACGCCGCGGAAGCGGTCGGGCCGCCATAGCGCTGCATGCCACGCGACCGGCGCGCCCCAATCGTGCCCGACCACAACCGCCTGCCGCTCGCCGATTGCGTCGATGAGGCCGACGATATCACCGACGATGTGAAACAGCGTGTACTGGTCGATCGCTTCCGGCCGGTCGGTCTGCCCATAGCCGCGCATATCGGGCGCGACGGCGTGAAACCCCGCTTCCGCGAGCGCCGGCAATTGATGCCGCCACGAATACCAGCTCTCCGGAAAGCCATGGCACAGCACGACCAGCGGCCCTTCGCCCTGCTCGGCGAGGTGCATACGGATGCCGTTCGTCTCGATCGTCCGATGCTTGATTTCGCCTGGTGCCATATCGCGCCCCCGTCGCTAGTCGTCATTCGTCAGTGTTCTCCTGGCCCGCGCATTTCGCCGGCGACCCGCACCCGCACGCGCAGCGCGTTGCCCGGCAGATACGCAAGCGGCATGTCCTCGACATCGACCGTCTGCAGGGTGCTGCGCTCGGCCCCCGCGGCGACCGCGCGCTCGACCGCCTGCGCCTCGGCGGCGGCGATCGCGTCCTCGCGGCGCATCTCGCGATAGACCTGGTCGGTCTCGCCGCTGATTTGGGCGATCGCCGCGCCGACCGCATTGGCGCAATCGCCATGCTCGACGCGGATGACCTCGGAGACGCCGGCGAGTTTCTTCGGCACCAGGAACGCGCCGCCGCCGACCGCGATCAGCGGCACGTCGCCGGCCTCGGTTTTCATGCGGTCGATCGCATCTTCGAGCTTCGCCTTCGCGATATCGAGGACCGCACGCGCGAGGTCGCGCGGCACGCCAGCCGCGTTCTTCACCTCGCCGATTTTGACAACGGCAGCGGTGACCGCCGCATCGGTCACGGTCAATGTCTTGCCGCCAAACACCAGCGCCTCCTCGGTGAGGCGATAGCCGACGCTTTGTGGCCCGACCGTGACGGGGCTCTCGCTGACAATGCTGCCGCCGCCGAGCCCGATCGAGAACAGGTCGGGCATGCGGAACAGGGTGCGCACTTCGCCGATCTCGACGACGGAATTAGCCTCGCGCGGAAAGCCGCGGCGCAATTGCCCGACATCGCTCGAGGTGCCGCCGACATCGACGACCATCGCATCCTGCAGCCCCGACAGAAACGCGGCGCCGCGCATCGAATTGGTCGCGCCCGACGCGAAACTCATGACCGGCAGCGCCATCGCCATCTCGGCCGACATTACCGTGCCGTCGTTTTGCGTGATGAACAGCGGCGCATCGATGTGACTGGCCGCGATCGCGTCGCGAAATCCGGCGATCGTCACCCGCGCGAGATCGGCCAGCGCGGCGTTCAAGAGCGCCGCGTTCTCGCGCTCCAACAGGCCGATGCGGCCGAGCTCGTGCGACAATGTGATGCTCGCTTCGGGACATTCCTCGGCGAGGATCGCGCGCGCCCGCTCTTCATGCGACGGGTCGAGCGGCGAGAAGCTTGCGGCGATCGCGACCGAGCGCAATCCGCTGTCGCGGATCTGCCGCGCCGCCGCGCGCATGCCGGCTTCGTCGAACGGCATGAACTCGCGGCCGTCATATTCGTGTCCGCCTTCGAGCATGATGACCTCGCCGCGCACCAAGGCGGCGAGATCTTCGGGCCAGTCGCAAAACGGCGGCAAGGACGCGCTCGCCGGCAGGCCGATGCGGATCGCCGCGACCGGAGACAGATGCCGCCGCTGCACGACCGCGTTGACGAAATGCGTCGTGCCGATCACGACCCCATCGATCGCGCCGCGCGCCACCTCGGGGTGGCCGCTCAACAGCCCGAGGGCGGTGACGATGCCGCTGGTGACGTCCTCGGTCGTCGGCGTTTTGACCGCGTGGACGACCTTGCCGTCCTGCAATAGCACCGCATCGGTATTGGTGCCGCCGACATCGATGCCTATGCGGCGCATGCGATACCGGCAAAAAGACAACGCTTTAACGCAAAGGTCGCAAAGGTATCGCAAAGGACGCGAAGCCGCCTTACCGCGCGAAGCGCAGAAGGATTCCTATCAAAGGAATTGCTCGGCGGCGCCGCACTCCGACGCCTTCGCGTCCTTTGCGTAACCTTCGCGTCGAAATGTTTTCTTTTCATGCGAACACCGAACGGAAATCGAGGTCGTAGCCGAAGGCGCGCGGGCCGACATGTTCGAGCCCCTTCGGGGTCAGAAACACCGGCGGCGCCGGTAGCGCGACCACCGTCACCCGCATGCCGTAGCGGATTGTTTCGGTGCCGAACGCATTGCCCGACACAGTGTCGAGCACGCAAATCAGGTCCGGCGACATCGCGATCGGATTGCGCTTTTCACCCTCGGCGCGCCACGCCACAACCCATTCATTCTGGAACGCGAGTTCGAGCCGCGCGCCGCGGTGTTCGTCGAGCCCCTCGATGACACAGCGGCCGCGCAGAAACCCCTCGGTCGCCCGCCTTGCGACATCGACGACCTTGCCGCGGAACAGCTGTTTCCCCTGCGCCTCACCCAAAATCGCCGCGATCGGGTCCTCGTGCCGGCGCTGTGCCTCGCGCACCCGCCGGCCGATTCCGATCGCCTTCGAGACCGTGAAATGGATGCCCCAATCCTTGATCTCGCGCCCGGTGCGCGGCGCTTTGCAGGTCGAGGCGATCGAGCCCATCTCGACACAGATCTTGCGCGTCACCCGCTCCATCCATTTCCAACTCGGCACGTTGGTGACGATCGACTCGAGCCCGCGCGGGTCGTAGAGCGCGCAGGGATAGGGCCGCAGGTCGCCGACCGCGACGCTGGTCATCTGCGCCTCGGGATAGGCGCGCCCCATCAGGTCGGCGTCGACCACGGGCAATCCCAAATGCGCCGCCGCCATCAAGGGCTGGATGCCGTTGCCGCCGCCGATTTCCAATGACATGACGGCGCGGAATTTGACGCTCGAATACTCCTCCTGCATTGCAACCGCGCGGGCGATGTTGCGGCTGTCGGCGAGGCGTTCCTGCCCGACCAGCGGCGCCCCCATGTTCGAGACCACCGCCACCCGGTCCTCACCGTCGAGATCGAAGGGCGACATCAACTCGACCCGATGCCCCTCGGCATAAAGCCGGCGCATGTTGAGGAGCCCGAGATACGGGCTGCCGCCGCCGCCGGTGCCGAGGATCCACGCCCCGACCGCCAGGCACTCTATGTCCTCACGCGTAATCTTTCTCATCGCGGGCGCAGCATCCCTCATACCGCGTCCCGGTGAAAGCCGGTGCAAGCGGCTTCAGCTCGGCGCTTCACACCCGAGAGCTGGGCGGCTCCATTTCTCCGCGTCCCGGCGAAAGCCGGGACCCATTCTTCAGCCGCCTCGGGCGCCGATAAGTGGATCCCGGCTTTCGCCGGGACGCGGTGTAAAGTGCGAAACAGAATTGCCAATAAATCCGAGGAGCAGACCGCGTGCCATTGTCGGGGATCCGGGTTGTCGATCTGACGCGCATCCTGGCCGGGCCGTTCTGCACCGGCATGCTGGCCGATATGGGCGCGGATGTCGTCAAGGTGGAGACGCCCGGCATTGGCGATCCGCTCCGCGCTCAGGGCGCCATCAAGGACGGTCTTTCCTGGTATTTCGCCGGGTTCAACCGCAACAAGCGCTCGCTCTCGCTCAATCTGCGCCGCGAGGAGGGGAGGGCGGTCTTGGCCCGCCTGATTGCGCACAGCGACGTGCTGGTCGAGAATTTCCGCCCCGGCGTGCTCGCGCAGATGGGGTTCGACAAGACGCGTCTGCGCCAACTCAAG
>VAZR01000243.1:0-19520 GCA_005888515.1 Alphaproteobacteria bacterium
TGATATCGCCGCTGTTCGTTGCGGAAACGTCGTTGTTTTCCCGCCGTTCCCCCGCTGTTGCTCCGCTGTTTTTTCGCTGATGCCGGCCGCCGTTTTGAGAGGAAAAATGATGACAGCTCAAAGGCTCGGCAGGGAATGGCTGCAAAATTTCTGAACGGAATGAGCAGAATTAGCCGGGTTGGCGGCGGCGGGCGCACGCATCAACACCGCGCGTCGGCCGGTTTGCTGCAAATTCGCTGCATTTGCAGCAAAGAGCTCCGATGGCGGACGAACCCGGCTAAAGGCCGGGCGTATTCCGCCGGCGCCGCTCGACATGGCGGAATGCTCTGCACTTGTCCGCCCTACCCGCTGGCTGCAAATCCGCTGCATTTGCAGCCAGAGAGCGCTCCGACAGCCGAGGACCGGCGCTTGGCACCACAGTTCAGGACGCATGGAGCCGTGCAAACCCGGCATTGGCAAAGAGCTTGCCAAAAGGGTTAAACTAGCCGCAGCGCATTCAGTCCGAAAGGCTCGCACCATGCATTACAAGCGCATCTCCGCCGATTGCCACCTCGACATGCCGTGCATGCCGCCCGAGCTGTTCGTCGAGAACGCCCCGCGCGAGATGAAGGAGCGGATGCCCTATGTCGAGGACGGGCCGGACGGACCGCAATGGGTCGCCAAGAACGGCGCCAATTTCGGGCTGGTCAATGGGGTCGGGCCGGGCGGCGCCAAGCATGTCCCGGGACAGAATGTCCGCGTCGACATCATGGCCGAGGCCGGCCTCTACGAGGACGCCAAGAAGGGCAAGTATCGCTGCCGCGACCCGCATCTGCGGCTCAAAGACATGGAGATGGACGGGGTCGACGCCGAAGTTATCTACGGCATTCTCGGGACCGCCTCGAAGCTCAACGACATGGAAGCCTCGAACGAGGTGCTGCGCATCTACAACGACTGGCTGAAGGAATTCTGCAGCCATTATCCGGACCGCCATATCGGCCTCGCCTGCCTGCCTTACGGCAGCGTCGACGAGGCGGTGAAGGAGGTTCGCCGCGTCGCCAAGATGGGCCTGCGCGGCCTCGAACTGTCGTGCTCCTGGGACATGGAGCCGATGTGGCACCCGGTTTGGGAGCCGCTGTGGCAGGCAGTCGCCGATGTCGACCTGCCATTGCATTTCCATACCTTCCCGACGACGGCGCCGCGTTCCCGCACCGAGGCGCCGCAGGTCCGCCGCGCCGCGATGTTCACCGGCGTCTCGGCGTTCCAGATGGGCCTCATTCACATCATGGCCGGGATGATGGGTGCCGGCGTGTTCGAGCGGCACCCGAACCTGCGGATCGGCTTTGGCGAGAGCGGCGTCGGCTGGATCCCCTACGCGCTGCATCGGATGGATTTCGAGTTCGAGGACCGTTTCCGCGACCTGATGAAGCTGAAGCCGAGCGAGTATTGGCGCCGCCAGTGCCGCGCGACCTTCCAGTTCGACCCGATCGGCGCCAAGCTGATCGAGGATATCGGCGTCGAAACCATCATGTGGGGCTCGGATTACCCGCATACCGACGGCGTGTGGCCGGAATCGCAGAAATACATCGACGAGCAGTTCGCCGGTCTGCCGGCCGATGTGGTGCACAAGATCACCTGCGAGAACGCCGCGAAGTTCTACCGGCTGGTGAACTAACCCGAATACCCGGCCCGCCGCTTGCGCGGCGGACTCCCTCCCCCGCTTGCGGGGGAGGATCGGGCTACGTCAGCAGCACCCCTCGGTCGGTAGCGGTCGAGGGTTTTTGTTTGCCTACCTCGCCGCAAACCGCTCATCCTGCCGCGCAACAACCGATCGCGGGGGAAAACCATGCCGCCAACCAGGTCGCGCCTAACGCGCCGCACGCTATTTCTCGGCGGCGCCGGAGCGGCCGCCCTGTTGCGTGCGCCGGCGGTGCTCGGCCAAGCAAAGTCCAAATACGCCGGCAGGACAATCCGTGGCGCCGCCTTCTCGCTACCGTTTCACGAATACCTGAAGAAGTACTTTCCTGAATTCGAGGACCAGACCGGCATCAAGATCGCTTTCGATATCCAAGCCTTCCCGGTCTACAACCAGCGGATGGATCTGGAGCTGTCGACCCGCGGCAGCACCTACGACGTGATCAACGTCACCTTCATCTACCAGAACCGCTGGATCGGCGCCGGCTGGGTCAGCGACCTCGACGAGTTCACCGCCGACCCCAACGCCACCCCAAGCGATTGGAATGCAGCCGATTTTGTCGCCGGCGTACAGGCCTCGATGCGCGACCCCAAGGGCCACACCTATGCCTATGGCATCGAGGCCGGGGCGATGATCCTCGGCGCGGCGCGCGGCGATCTGATCGAGAAGGCCGGGCTAAAATTGCCGACCAATTTCGACGAGGTCATCAAGGTCTGCGAGGCGGTGCACAACAAGGAGGGGGTGGCCGCCTGGACCGCCGACAAACTGCACCATTGGAACTGGATACCCTACCTGATGGGAATGGGCGGCGCGGTCTTCAAAGACCCGCCGCAGAACCTGACCCCGACCCTCGACACCCCAATCGCCGCCCAGGCCGCGCAATGGTACGCCGATCTGTTGACCCGGTTCGGCCCCGACGGAGTCCTGTCCTACACCGACGACCAGGCGATGCAGTCGCAGCTCTCCGGCCGCGCCAACATGCGCAGCCAAGCCATCACCTGGCAGCTGCCGCTCGGCAAGAACCCCGAGAGCACGGTCAAGAGCACGGTGCGCTACGGGCTGATCCCGGCGGGCCCGAAGGGCGCCTTCCCGGGGGTCGCCTGCCACGGCTTCGGCATTCCGGCCGGCTCGAAGAAGAAGGGCGCCGCGTGGGAATTCATCAAATGGGCCTTGTCGAAGGAGATGCTGAACCGGCTTGTCAAGGAGCACGGCTACCCCAGCGTCTGCCGCAATTCGGTGATCGACAGCGCCGCCTTTCATGAGGCGCTGACCATCAACGGCCAGGACGTCGCCGCGCTGTACAAGCAGACGCTCGAGCGCGCCGGACAGGCCGGCTACATGAAATACCGCACCACCCCGGTCTATCCGCAGGTGGGCGACAAGATCAACCGCGCGATCGAAGCGATCGCCACCAAGCAGCTCGATCCACCAAGCGCGCTGAAGCAGGCGCAGGCCCAGGCGATCGAGGACATCAAGAAGGCCGGGATCAGCATCGATCTATGACCCTCGCCGCCTCCGCCGGTGCGGCCAGGGCCGTATCTCGCCGGGCGAGCCTCAGGCGGCAGCGGCGCTGGTTTTTGATCTTCTGCCTCGCCCCCTCGTTGGCGGTGCTGATCGTCGTGACCTTGATTCCGATGGCGTATCTGCTGGCCACCAGCTTCACCCCGCTCAACCTGACCAACCCGGCGAGTGAATGGGATTTCCGCCACCCGCTGGCGAATTACGCGTTGCTGCCGCGCGATGCGCGGTTCGTCAATTCGCTGTGGGTGCAGGCGAAATTGTCGTTTTGGACGGTGTCGTTGCAATTGCTGATCGGCATCGGTTTCGCGCTGCTGCTCAATCTGAAGAGCGGCCTGATACGGGCGTTGCGCACCGTATTTCTGATCCCGATGGTGCTGCCGCCGATCGTCGTCGCGATCATCTGGAAGGTGCTGTACACGCCCGACATCAGCCCGGCGCACTGGGTCTTGCGGGGGGTCGGTTGGAGCGTCCCAGCGCTGATCACCTCTCCCGATTGGGCGCTGACCGCGATCATTATCGCCGACACCTGGGAGTGGTTTCCACTGACGATGCTGATGGTCCTGGCGGCATTGCAGACATTACCGGAGGAGCTGGTCGACGCCGCCCGGGTCGACGGCGCCGGATGGGCGCAGACGCTGCTCTACATCATCCTTCCCTTCATCCGCGGTACGCTGATGGTCGCCGGGCTGTTCCGCCTGATCGACAGCATCAAGGCATTTCCGCTGATCTATATCTTGACCGATGGCGGGCCCGGCTCGGTGACCGAGGTCACCAACTATTACGCCTTCCAACAGGCATTCAATTTTTCCTACCTCGGCTTCTCGGCGGCGATCACGGTGGTGCTGATCGCCGCCACGCTGGTGCTGAGCTGGTTTGTCGTGCGGCTGACCGGGTGGGGCGCGGTCGAGTGAGGGCCAACCGGCTGATCATTCATATGCTGGTTACCGCCCTGGCATTGCTGGTGCTGGCGCCATTCCTGTGGCTGCTGCGCATGTCGTTCGAGACCAATGCGCAGATCTTCGCGTTTCCACCGCGGCTGTGGTTTTCGCCGACCTTGGAGAATTACGTAGCGCTGTGGCAGACCGAGTTCCGCCATTCCTTCCTGAACAGCACGATCGTCAGCCTCGCCTCGACCGCCGCCTCGATGCTGGTCGGCGTGCCGGCGGCCTATGCGCTGTCGCGGATGAATTCGCGCTCCGAGGCGCTCAGCCTGTGGATTATTGCGAGCCGCTTGGCGCCGCCGACCGCCTTTGCGATCCCGTATTTCCTGGTCTACCGCGAGCTCGACCTGATCGACACCAGGCTCGGCCTCGTCATCATCTATTTGACCTTCAACATCTCGCTGGTGATCTGGCTGATGCGCTCGTTCTTCGAGAACACGCCGCGTGCCCTGGAAGAGGCGGCCTGGATCGACGGTGCCGGCTTCTGGCAGGGCTTGGTCCGTATTGTGTTGCCGACCGCGGCGCCCGGGCTGACCGCGACCGCGATCCTGTGTTTCGTCTTCTCGTGGAACGATTTCTTCTTCGCGCTGATCCTCACGCGCAGCGACGCGATGACGGCGCCGGTCGCGGTGGTCAACTTCATGAATTACGAGGGCTGGGAATGGGGCCGCATCGCCGCCGGCGGCACGATGGTCATGCTGCCGGTGCTGGTGTTCTCGCTGATCGTCCGCCGCTTCCTGATCAGCGGGCTGACCGCCGGCGCGGTGAAGGGCTGAAGGAGGAAACACATACCATCAGAAACCGGGACGACAAAGAAGGCCAACTCCTGCGATTCGGGAGCGGATTTTTGCTGCGTGCCCGGCTCGTGCGACATCGTGATTGCATCGGCGCGGCGCCGTTGCTTAGGTAAACGATAGCGTTCCGTTTTTAGGCGGCGTGCCAATTCAGGGGGGCCGTCCGATGTCGCTCTCGCCGCGCCTGCTGGCTCTCGCCACCGCCGTGCCGCCTCATGCGCTCGGCCAGGAAGAGGTCGTCGAACGGGTCAAGCGGCTGTTCGGGCGCTCGGTCGAGCTCGATCGTCTGCTGCCGGTCTTCGTCAATAGCGACATTACCCGGCGCTACTCGACGGTGCCGATCGAGTGGTACGACGAGCCGCATGGCTGGGCCGAGCGCAACCGCCGTTACCTGACGGGCGCGCTGGATCTCTTGGAAATTGTCGCCGGACGGGTACTCGACCATGCCGGGCTCGCGGCCGGCGAACTCGGCGGCATCGTCACGGTGTCGACGACCGGCGTCGCGACGCCGAGCCTCGACGCGCTGCTGATCGAGCGGATGCGGCTGCCCCGCAACATCGCGCGGCTGCCGATCTTCGGGCTGGGCTGCGCCGGCGGTGTCGTGGGTCTGGCCCGCGCCGCCGATATGGCAGCGGCGTTACCGGGCAAGCCGGTGCTGTGCCTGGTCGTCGAATTGTGCGCGCTCTCGTTCCGGCGCGACGATCTGGCGAAAAGCAATATCGTTGCGACCGCGCTGTTCGGCGACGGCGCCGCTGCCGGGCTGCTCCGCTGCGACAGCACAAGCCAGAGCCCGGCGATCATCGCAACGGGTGAGCACACATGGCCCGGGAGCCTCGATATCATGGGGTGGGATATCGCCGATGACGGGCTGAAGGCCGTCTTCTCGCGCGACATCCCGCGCTTGATGCAGGCAGAGCTGAAGCCGGCGGTCGATGATTTCCTCGCGCGGCAGGGTTTGCGCCGCGCCGATGTCGACCGCTTTGTCTGCCATCCCGGCGGCCCCAAGGTGCTGGACGCCTTCGAGGAGGTGTTCGGTCTGGAACCGGGTGCGCTGGCCGATGCCCGCGGCGTGTTGCGCGATTACGGCAACATGTCGGCGGCGAGCGTCTTGTTCGTGCTCGAACGCATGCTGGCGCGGAGCGGCGCCGAAGCATCGGCATGGGGCCGGGCATTGATGATTGCGCTCGGACCGGGATTCACTGCCGGCTTCGCGATGCTCGGCGAGCGATGAGTGTCCTCCATATCGTGCTCGCGGTTGTCGTGTTGCAGCGGGTCGGCGAGCTGGCGCTGGCGGCGCGCAATACCCGCGAGCTGCGGATGGAAGGCGCGGTCGAGCTCGATATCGGCTTTTACCCCCTCTTCGTGCTGCTGCATGCCGCCTGGCTGCTCAGCTTGGCGTTGCTGGTGCCGGGCTCGGTGGCGCCGTCCTGGCCGCTTCTCGCCGTGTTCGCCGCGCTGCAGCTCGGCCGGGTGTGGGTCATCGCCAGCCTCGGGCGGTATTGGACCACGCGCCTGATCGTGCTGCCCCATCGCCCGCTGATCAGCCGCGGACCGTATCGGTTTCTTAATCACCCGAATTATCTGATCGTCATCGCCGAGATCGCGATCCTGCCGCTTGCGTTCGGTGCGACGGCAATCGCGGTGGTCTTTTCGGCGGCAAACCTGATGCTCCTCGCCCGCCGCGTCATGATCGAGGAACGGGCGCTGGCACCCCGGCGCGGCATCTGACAGCTCGCCATTTGCGCGAGCTATCGCATTCGCGAAGACCAGCCCCACGCAAAGCGGCATGGCATCGAAGGCGTGCATACTATATGTCTAGCTTACTATCAGCCTTGCGTCTTATTTCAGGGTGCAATCTTGGATCTCGAACGCAGTTTCGGGTTTCTCGTCAACGACGTCGCCCGCCTGTTCGGGCGCCGCTTCGATCATAACGGCCGCCGGCTCGGCTTGACCCGGGCGCAATGCCGGACCCTCGGCTATGTCGCGCGCAACGAAGGGATCAATCAGGCGGGTCTCGCCGATCTCTTGGAGATCCGGCCGATGACCCTGGTGCGGCAGATCGACCGCATGGAGGACGCCGGCTGGATCGAGCGCAGGCCGCACCCGGCCGACCGGCGGGCGCGGCGCCTGTTCCTCACCGCCAAGGCGCGCCCGATCCTCGGCCGTATCTGGGATGTCGCCAACGAGACGCGCGACGAAGCGCTGGTACGGCTGAAGCCGGCTGAAGCCGGACAGTTAATCGAGTTGTTGAAGCGGGTGCACGCGACCTTGTCCGAGCGCGTACCGCACCCGATCGGCAATCCCGCAACTGATGGCGCCGCAGCGACACCGGTCCGTGCCGCGCCGCGGCGGAGCGTCGCCGCGGCCTCTCGAGACGGCGCCGAGGCAACGCCCGCGCCGGTTGCAGCCGTCGAGGTCGGGCGGTGAGCACCTCGACCGAACAGGAATCATCAGTCCGCAGCTTTCGCCGCGTCATCGGCGAGGTCGGCGCTGCGGTATCTTCGCGGCCGGGCCGTTCGCTGCGCCAGCGGCTGCGTCTGCCGTTGATGCTGGCCGGTCCGTTGGTTGTGCTGATCGCCGCCTCGTGGTGGTACCTGACGAGCGGACGCTACGTTTCGACCGACGACGCATACGTTCAGGCGGCGCGGACGATGATCAGCACCGACATCGCCGGCCGGGTGGTCGCGGTGCAGGTGCGCGACAATCAGCGCGTCGCCAAAGGTGAGGTATTGTTCCGGCTCGACGACCGGCCCTATCGCATCGCCGTCGAGGAAGCAAAGGCGATGCTCGCGAATGCGCGCCTGCAAATCGAGGCGCAGAAGGCGACTTATCGCCAGAAACTCGCCGAACTGCGATCGGCCGAAGACAGCCTCGCGTACCAGCAGCGCGAATACGAACGCCAGCGGCAGCTTGCCGCCAGCGGCGTCGCGGCGCGGGCAACCTATGACCAAGTGCAGAACGCGCTGAATACCGCGCAGCACAAGGTGACCTCGACGCAGAGCGACGCCAACAACATCCTGGCGCAATTGGGCGGCGACGCGAACATTCCGACCGACCGGCACCCGACCGTGCAGCGCGCCCAGGCGAACCTCGAAAAGGCCGAGCTCGACCTCAGCTACACCGCCGTCAAGGCGCCCGAGAACGGCATCGTCACCAAGGTCGAGCAGATACAGCCCGGCTCCTATGTCACCGCCTCGACACCGGTGTTCTCGATGATGTCCGACCGCATCTGGGTCGAGGCGAATTTCAAGGAAACCGAGCTGACCCATATGCGCCCGGGGCAGGACGCGACGGTCGAGATCGACACCTATCCCGACGCGGTATGTCATGGGAAAGTGATCAGCCTGAGCCCCGGCACCGGGCTCAGCTTCTCGTTGTTGCCGCCGGAGAACGCGACCGGCAATTGGGTCAAGGTGGTGCAGCGCCTGCCGGTGCGCCTCGGGCTCGACTGCACGCCGTCGGATCTGCCGCTGCATGCCGGGCTCAGCGCCACGGTCGAGGTCGACACCAAGCACCGCCGGCCATGGCTCGCCTGGATCCATCGCACGACGGACCGCCTGTTCGGCACGGCACAGGCGGGAGAGGCGCCGCATTGAGGGGCGCCGCCGGGTAGCAGTTGGGCTGCATGAGTTTTCAGCGTCCTTCGACACGCGCCTTAGCTTCGCCGCGGCGCTGCTCAGGATGAGGGTCTGTTGTTGATGGCGTTAAAGAAATTGCCTCATCCTGAGCGCGAGCGCAGCGAGCAGTCGAAGGACGCACGGCGTCTACCCAGCTGGTAGCGTAATTGCCCAGCCCCGCAACCTCGGCTCCCGCTGCCGCCAATCGGGTCGCCATCACGGCTTCGATCATGCTGGCGACGTTCATGCAGGGCGTCGACACGACGATCACGAATGTCGCGCTGCCGCACATGCAGGGCAGCCTGTCGGCGTCACAAGACCAGATCGCCTGGGTCGTCACCTCCTACATCGTCGCCGCGGCGATCATGACGCCGCTGACCGGCTGGCTCGCCAGCCGGTTCGGCATCAAATACGTGTTCCTGATCTCGGTCGCCGGCTTCACGATCGCCTCGGCCTTGTGCGGCGCGGCGACGAGCCTGGCCCAGCTGGTTATCTATCGCCTGCTGCAGGGCGTGTGCGGCGCGGCGCTGGTGCCGCTGTCGCAGGCGGTGCTGTTCCAGATCAACCCGCCCGAGCGGCACGCCAAGGCGATGGCGGTGTGGGGGATGGGGGTGATCCTCGGCCCGATCATCGGCCCGGCGCTCGGCGGCTATCTGACCGATCTCTACAATTGGCGCTGGGTGTTCTACATCAATCTGCCGTTCGGGGTGCTGGCCTCGATCGGCATCTTCATGTTCATTCGCGAGACCCGGCACGGCCACCGCGAGCCGTTCGATTTTTTCGGTTTTGCGACACTGAGCTTGGCGATCGGCGCGCTGCAAATGCTGCTCGACCGCGGCGAGTTGAAGGATTGGTTCGGCTCGGTCGAGATCTGGGTCGAGGCGATCATCGCGGCGCTCGCGCTTTATCTGTTTATCGTCCACACCGCGACGGCGAGCGACCGGTCGTTCCTGAACCGCGAGCTGCTCAAAGACAAGAACTGCATGATCGGCACCGTGCTGATGTGCCTGATCGGCATGCCGCTCTATGGCACGATGACGCTGTTGCCGCTGATGCTGCAGAACATCATGAATTATCCGGTGGTGACGACCGGGCTGGTGACGGCGCCGCGCGGCGTCGGCACGATGATCGCGATGATCATCTGCGCGCGGCTGATCGGCCGTATCGACACCAGGCTCGTCATCATGACGGGGCTGGCGCTGACGGCGATCGGGCTATGGCAGATGACCGGCTTCACGATGCAGATGGGCATGGGACCGATCATCACCTCCGGCGTGTTGCAGGGGCTCGGCCTCGGCTTTGTGTTCACGCCGCTCAGCACCATCACCTTCTCGACCTTGCCGCGGCAGATCCTGACGCAGGGCACCGCGATCTTCAGCCTGATGCGCAATATTGGCGGCAGCATCGGCATCTCGATCGTCATCGCGCTACTCGCCGAGAACACCCAGATCGTGCATTCGCGGCTGGTCGAGCATCTGCGGCCCGACAACCCGCTGGCGCAGGCGCCGTTCATGCCGCAGCCCTTCAGCCTGACCAACCCGTCCGGCATCGCCGCGCTGAACGCCGAGGCGACGCGGCAAGCAGCGATGGTCGCCTATATCGACGATTTCAAATTGATGATGCTGCTGGTGATCCTGGCCTCGCCCTTGATCCTGCTGCTGCGCACGCCGCGCCGCCCCGCGGCCGCGGTTACCGCAGCAGCGGAGTAGCAATCACGGCAGTGCCGAGGCTGTTCAGGCGGGAAATCGCACGGCTGCCAGTTCGGCGCGTGCTCGCTCGGGGTTCAGCGTAGCCGCGTGCCGTTCGGCAGCCGCGCGGATCGAACGCGAGCGGAGCGGAGTGGCTATCGTTACCAGGGCGGGACGCGAGGGCGGGGGCGGCGCTCCCGGCTTTACAGCCAGGTTATGCGCCACCTCGATCGGCCGCAGCAGGGCCAAGACTGCACCCAGGACCGTTGTTGCGGTCGCGGCGATCGGATCGGGCAAGGGCTTTAGCGCCGCCATCCTGTCCAGTGTGTCGATCAAATCGTTCACGTCGACGGCAAACTGCAAAATCTGGTTTTCTGCGGGAGCCGACAGGCTGGAGGCGGTAGCCGGCCAAATCGCGGAGACGGTGCCGTTGATGTCGTTGCCGATAGCCGCCAGGTCGGCGATGAAGGGGGCAGTATCGGTGTTGTCGCAACAGCTCTGCAGCGATCTGACCAGCAAGGCGACATTGGTCGCGATCATGCGCAGATCGTTGCCCATGTAGGGATACAAGGTTTTGACAACGTCAGTGCAGCCGTGAGCGGTGAGGCCCACGGCAAAAATGCTCGCCGAGCAGCGCAACAGGGCGCGCCGCGACAGGCTCGTTGCGGGCATGTCCCCCCTCCCTCAAACCATCGCTTTTGTATATCGATCTGGGCGAAACCAACAATCACTCGTTTCGCCGGGAGCGGCCAAATTCCTTTGGCGGTTGAATGGTGATGCCGGCTTCACCGGGGTCCACCTGCCGCACGGTTTTCGCTAGGATGGGGTGAGCAGCGCGGAATCCATCAAGCGATCCAAAATGACCGACGATCTCGCATTTACCTCCGCGGCAGAATTGGCGCAGCTGATTGCCGGGCGGAAGGTATCGCCGGTCGAGACGGTCGATGCCGTGCTCGACGGGATCGAGCGGGCGCAGCCGGCGCTGAACGCGTTCATCACGGTCTGCGCTGAGGAAGCACGCGCCGCCGCTAAGGAGGCCGAGGCGGCCGTCATGCGCGGCGAGAAATTGGGTCCGCTGCACGGGGTGCCGTTCGCGGTCAAGGATCTGGTCAATACCAAGGGCGTGCTCACGACCTTTGGCTCCTTTGCGCTGGCCGACAATGTGCCGGCAGCGGATTCACCCGCGGTGGCGCGGCTGAAGACTGCCGGTGCGATCCTGGTCGGCAAGACCACGACCCCGGAATTCGGCCATAAATGCTTTACCGAGGCGCCATTGTTCGGCCGCACCGCCAATCCGTGGGATTTGTCGCGTACCTGCGGCGGGTCGTCGGGCGGCGCCGCGGCGGCGGTGGCGGCCGGGCTGGCGCCGATCGGCATTGGCACCGACGGCGGCGGGTCAAGCCGCATCCCGGCGGCGTGCTGCGGGGTTGTCGGGTTCAAGCAAACGCTAGGCCTTGTGCCGCACGATCTGACGCCGGACGGGTTCGGCAACCAGTCGCACATCACGCCGATGACCCGCACCGTAATGGACACCGCGCTGATGCTGGAGGCGATGGCCGGGCCGCACGCGTGCGACCCGCATTCGCTGGGATTGCCGACACCCGATTTCGTCGGCGCCGCGCGGCCGGAAGGTGATCTGAAAGGGCTGCGGATCGCGTGGCGGCCATTGCTCGGCAACACGATGCTGTCGCGCGAGGTGCGGGAGGCTTGCGAGCGGGCGCTCACCGCCTTTGCCGAGCTCGGCGCGACCGTCGAGCCGGCGGGGTTGAGTCCCGAGGATGATTTCGCCAGCACCGAGCCGATCTGGCTGATCCTGACGCAGAGCTTCTGGAATGCGCGGTTTCGCCGCTATGTCGCGCAATTCGGCAACCGGATGAGCGAAACCTTGCTGCGCCAGATGGATACTGGCGCCGGACACAGCGCCGTTGCATTGCAGGAAGCGATGTTCGAGCGCACCGGGTGTTCCGCGAGATCCAGGGTTGGTTCGAACGATGCGACATTGTCGCGACCCCGACCCTGTCGCGCACCGCGCTGGCGATCGATCACGATTTCTTCGCACCGATCGAGATTGACGGCGAGACCGCCGATACGGTGCGAAAGGCATGGTACCCGTACACCTTGCCGTTCAATCTATCGGGAAATCCGGCGGTGACACTGCCGTGCGGATATGGCGCCGACGGGCTGCCGATCGGGTTGCAACTGATCGGGCCGCATCTCAGTGATGCGCGGTTGCTGCGCGCGGCGGCACTGTTCGAAACGGCGCGTCCCTGGGCCGCCGAGCGGCCGACGGTGCCGGGATTATAGGCGTTCCAGCCGCCACCCCGTGCCCGGCCGCGTGCCGGGCACCCACATCTTTCTTGCGACGTTCGGGGGCGGCTTCAAGACTTGGATGGCCGGGACAAGCCCGGCCACGGGGATTTTGGCGAGGCGAAATTGGTGCCCACCTTGCTCGGCACAGCAACTGAACGAAGCGACAGCCGTGGGAGCGGCCCCGGCGCTTCGCCCGGGCACATTGTCGCGATCCCGTCCTGGTACAAAAGCGCGCGCGGTTCGGGCGGCGGCTATTTCCGCGACCAGGCTTTGGCGTTGCAAGCGGCCGGGTGGCGGGTGGCGATGCTCGCTCCGGACCTCTATACGCCTCGCGATTTGCGCCGCGGGCAGGTCGCACCGGGACGCGGGCGGAGGGTGCGGGTCGAGGATGACGGGGTGCCGACCTGGCGCCGCGACACACTGGTATTGCTGCCGCGGCTGCCTTATCGCAACGCCACGATGATGGCGTGGTGCGGGCTCAGGCTGTTCGCAGAATATACCGCGGTGAACGGTCTCCCCGACCTTGTACAGGCGCATTCCACTCTGAATGGCGGGGTTGTCGCCCTGGCGATCAAGCGGCGCTACGGCATTCCGTTCATTGTGATGGAGCAGAGCACCGCCTTTGCCCAGGAAAGGCTGCGCTGGTGGGAACGCGACCTCGTACGGCGGGTGGTCGCCGAGGCGCAGCACTGCATCGCGCCGAGCCCGCGCGTCGGCGAACTGCTCGCGGGACAGTATCCCGGCTCCCGCTGGGAGTGCCTCTCGAACCCGCTCGGCGAGGCGTTTGTGGCCGACCTCCCTGCGCCGCCGCGCAATCCGGCGGCCGGCCCGTTCATCTTCCTGAGCGCCGCCCGGCTGTCGCCGGAGAAGGGGCACGCCGCGTTGATCGAGGCCTTTGCCGAGGCGTTTGCCGGCGACCCCGGCACCCGGCTGCGGCTCGCCGGCGAGGGACCGATCCGGGGCGATCTGGAGCGGTTGTGCGCCGAACGGGGCATCGCGGCCCAGGTCGAGTTTCTCGGCCTGTTGAGCGCGCCGCAGGTGCGCGCCGAGATGGCGGCTGCGAATGCCTTCGTGCTGGCCAGCGATGTCGAGACCTTTGGGGTCGTGGTCGTCGAAGCGCTCGCCAGCGGGCGGCCCGTCGTGGCCACGGCGAGCGGCGGGCCGGACCATCTCGTCAATCCTGCGAATGGGCTCTTGATCCCGACCCGCGATCGGCAGGCGCTGCGCCAAGCGCTGACCCATATGCGGCATCAGGCCGACGATTACGATGCCGCAATGCTCCGCGCCGAGGCGCTGCGCCTCTACGGCCCCGAGGCCTTCGCCCGCCGGTTCGCCGAGATCATCGTCTGAGCGGCCCGCAGGGAGCGCCATCGAGCGCGCCGCTTGTTAAGCGACTTGTTCAAGCGATAGACGAACCGAAAGGTGGGCAACTTGAAGCGCCACGGCGATTGCCGCTTCTGCCGCAGGAAAATCTCCGCTCCCAAACCGCGAAACCGGAAGCGCCACGGCTTGTGGGCGCTGGTGTAGTGCAGCAGCGCGGCCTCGTTCAGCCGGGCTGCTGGCAGCGGTCCGGAATCGAAGCCGATCTGCAGGTTCCAGCAATCGGGGAGCGGCGTGATCGCCGTGGACAGGCAGGCGTTGATCGCGTCCTGGTCGGCAAGGCGCAGATTATCCGGATTGGCGATCATCCAAGCCGCGATCTGCGACGCGCAATCGCCGTTCCGCCATGCCGCGAGGTTGACCAGCAGCACGCCCGAATTGAAGTAGACGGCATCGGCCGGCAAACGGAGCCGGTCCTTCCAACGCTCGCCGGTGCGGTCGGCGACAGCGCCCAATAGCGGGACCGCGTCGCGCAGCTGCCAGAGCGGCCGCAGCGCGCCGGTGCAGATGATGTCGCAATCGAGATAGAGAATATGACGGACGCCGGCCGGCAGCAGGCCGCCGATCAGCAGCCGGGCATAAGCGGTACGGGTGAGATGATCGCCGCCGCCGCGGGGATAATCCGCCAGCCGCGGAGCAACATCGTAGACCGTGCAATGCGAGCCGGCCTTGTCGACGAGCGCCGTCAGCTTCCGCAGGTCGTGGCGGCGCATACGGTCGGACAGCAGATGGATTTCGAAGCATTCGCCCGGATTGGTGCGCAACACCGACGAAAGCATGATCCCGGCATAGGCGCCGTAACGCGCGTCGGCGGCGCACAACAGGTGGATCGGATCCCTGGAGTCGGTCACAGCCGCGGGTTGTAGCACGACATCCGCCCGTCCTGACGCAGCTCCTCAAAGGATACCCCTTTGGCCGGACTTGTTCCGGCCATCCACGTCTTCAAATGGAGCCATAGCAAGAAAGACGTGGATGCCCGGGACGAGCCCGGGCAAGGGGATTTTGGGAGACAAAGGTGGTGCAGGGTTGGCCTGGGGCGGCGTTGAGGGCGCCGGCCAAGCGGCGTTGCCGGAAGGTGCTTGCTGGCAGGAAAGAATTCGCTCCATCCTGCGCGGGACACCGTCAGGTAATGGACGCCGCGCGATGGCCATTCTGTTCCGCTCGACCCCGGCCGCGACGGCGCGCTGGCGGCCGTTGCTCGGCGAATTGATGCCGGAGCACGAATTCCGCTTCTGGCCGGAGATCGGCGATCCCGCGGCGATCGAATACGCGATGGTGTGGCAGCCGCCGCCGGGGCTGCTCGCGAGCCTGCCGAATCTCAGGCTGATCTGCGGGCTGGGCGCCGGCATCGACCACCTGCTGCGCGACCCGGAATTGCCGCGCCACGTCCCGATCCTGCGGCTGGTCGACCCGTATATGACCGACGCGATGAGCGAATATGTGGCATTGCAGGTGCTGCGGCTGCATCGCCAGGACCTCGATTATCTGGCGCAGCAGCGGGCGCAGATCTGGGAGGAACGCGAGCAGAAGAACGGCGCCGAGCGGCCGGTCGGCATTCTCGGGTTCGGGACCTTGGGCCAGGATGCCGGCCGCAAATTGCACGCGCTCGGCTTTCCGGTCGCGGGCTGGAGCCGGACCGCGAAGGAAATTGCCGGGTTTGCCACCTATGCCGGCGCGGACGGGCTCGACGCGCTGCTCGCGAAGAGCGAGATCCTGGTCTGCCTGCTGCCGTTGACCGCCGCGACCGAAAGCATCCTCAACGCCGGCCTGTTCGCGCGGCTGCCGCGCGGCGCGGGCCTGGTCAATGCCGGGCGCGGCGGGCATCTCGTCGAGGCCGATCTGATCCCGGCGCTCGATGCCGGGCGATTGTCGGGCGCGGTGCTCGATGTTGTCCGCGAGGAGCCGTTGCCGGCGGGGCATCCGTTCTGGAGCCATCCGCGGATTATCGTCACGCCGCATATCGCGGCCGAGACGCATCCGCCGACCGCGGCGGCGATCATCCGCGACGCGATCCGCCGCTTCGCCGCCGGACAGCCGGTCGCCAATCTGGTCGACCCGGCGCAGGGGTATTAGGGCGAATTCCTTACCAGGCGTCCGGCCGCCGAGCTCGGCGTCCTGACGAAGGTCGGGACCCACTGATCAGCTTCCGAACGGCTGAAGAATGGGTCCCGGCTTTCGCCGGAACGCGGAGTTTATTTGAGCCCAGCGGACCCAAACGGCGAAATAGTGGTTGGCCGATTGAAATTCGCGGTGGCAGGGCCGTTATGATACGGCGGCCGCGGACCCTGACAGCCGGAGGGAGGGGAAGATGAACGCCACCCTGTCCCTGATCGATCTCGCCGGCGCGATCGCGCTATTGCTGTGGGGCCTGCACATGGTGCAGAGCGGCATCCAGCGCGCCTTCGGGCCCAATCTGCGCCGCTTTCTCGGTCGTACCCTCGGCGACCGCTGGCGGGCATTCCTCGCCGGGCTCGGCGTCACCGCCGTGTTGCAGAGCAGCACCGCGACCGGGCTGATGGCGGCGAGCTTCGCCGCCGGCGGGCTCGTCGATCTGGTGCCGGCTCTGGCGATCATGCTCGGCGCCAATCTCGGCACGACGCTGATCGTGCAGGTGCTGTCGTTCGATATCGGGCGGGTCGCGCCCTTGTTCGTGCTGATCGGCGTCATCCTGTTCCGGAAGAGCCTGCAATCGCGGACCCGCGATCTCGGGCGGGTTGCGATCGGACTCGGGCTGATGCTGCTCGCCCTGCAGCTCTTGCTCGCGCTTATCACCCCCTATGAGGACGTGCCGAGCCTGCGGCTGTTGATGGGCGCGATCGCGACGCAGCCGGTCATCGACGTGATTTTGGCCGCCGCCTTGACCTGGGCGGCGCATTCCAGCGTTGCGACGGTGCTGTTGATCGCCTCCTTCGCCGCCAAAGGCGTGATCCCGCCGCATGCGGCCTTCGCGCTGGTGCTCGGCGCCAATCTGGGCGCGGCGCTGATCCCGCTCCTCGAAAGCTCGGGCAATGGCGACCCCGCGGCAAAGCGGCTGCCGGTGGGCAATCTGTTGAACCGCGCCATTGGGTGTGTGCTCGGTCTTTTACTGCTCGACTGGGTCGGGCCGGTGATCGTCCGGTTTGAGCCCGACCCGGCACGCGCGGCCGCCGATTTCCACACGCTGTTCAACCTTGCGACGGCGGTGCTGTTCCTGCCGTTGCTTGAGCCTTTTGCGTGGGGGTTGGCGCGGTTGCTGCCGGCGCGCGCGGCGCCGAGCGACCCATCGCGGCCGGTCTATCTCGACGAGGCGACGCGCGAGACCCCTGCCCTGGCGCTGGCCGGCGCGGCACGCGAGGCCTTGCGCATGGCCGATGTCACCGAGGCGATGCTGCGCGGCGCGCTCGATGCGCTCGACCGCGGCGACCGCAAGCAGCTCGCCGCCACCAAAGGGCTCGACAATGTGCTCGACCGGCTCAACGGCGCGATCAAGGCGTATTTGACCGCGCTCGACCCCGACAGCCTCGACGAGCATGACAATCGCCGGCTCGGCGAGATCCTCGCCTTCATCACCAATCTCGAACATGCCGGCGACATCGTCGAGAAGGGGCTGATTGCGATCGCCGCCAAACGGCTGAAGCGCGGTCTTGCCTTCTCGGTCGAGGGCCAGGCGGAAATCCGCATGATGCTGGAGCGGCTGGCGATGAATGTGCAGGCCGCCGCGGCGGTGTTCATGACCGAGGACGCGCGCGCGGCGCGGCAGCTACTGCATGAGAAGGAGGTGTTCGTCGAGACCAGCGCACTGCATCTCGACGTGTTGCGTGACATGAAGCGGATCAACGCCCATCTGGCGGCGGCCGCCTATCCGGTGTTGGACAATCTGGGCGAGCTTTTGCCGAGCCGGCACCGCCGCGAGCCCGCCGCCAGCCCGTGAGCAAAAGCCGCCGCGTTTTCGAGCGGCGCCGTGCCAGCATTTAACCCACGTTAAAAACACGCGTAAATCCGGGCGAGCTCCGCGACGCCCGGTTGAACCTAAGTACCTCCCTGCTGTTTGGCAGTGATAAGCCAAATGGCTGATATCGAGGAGGTTTCGGTGGCAAAAATCCGGATCGCGATCATCGGGGCGGGGAATTGCGCCTCGTCGCTGATCCAGGGGATCGAATTTTATCGCCGCGCCAAGGGCCGCGAGGCGATCCCCGGCCTGATGCATCTGGAGCTCGGCGGCTATCATGTCGGCGACATCGTCGAGAAGGGGCTGATTGCGATCGCCGCCAAACGGCTGAAGCGCGGTCTTGCCTTCTCGGTCGAGGGCCAGGCGGAAATCCGCATGATGCTGGAGCGGCTGGCGATGAATGTGCAGGCCGCCGCGGCGGTGTTCATGACCGAGGACGCGCGCGCGGCGCGGCAGCTACTGCATGAGAAGGAGGTGTTCTGCCGAGCAAGCGCTGGCGGCCGGCTGCGCCTACATCAACTGTATCCCGGTGTTCATCGCCAAGGATGCGACCTGGCGCGACAAGTTTCAGAAACGCGGATTGCCGCTGATCGGCGACGACATCAAGAGCCAGGTCGGCGCAACGATCGTGCACCGCGTACTCACCAATCTGTTCCGCGAGCGCGGTGTTCATCTCGACCGCACCTACCAGCTCAATTTCGGCGGCAACAGCGACTTCCAGAACATGCTCGAACGCGAGCGGCTGCTGACCAAGAAGCGCTCCAAGACCGATTCGGTGACGAGCCAGATGGACGACAAGCTCAGTGATGCCGAGGCGCATGTCGGGCCGAGCGATTACGTGCCGTGGCTCAGCGACAGGAAATGGTGTTACATCCGATTGGAGGGCACGACGTTCGGCAACGTGCCGCTGAATGTCGAATTGAAGCTCGAAGTGTGGGACTCGCCGAACTCGGCCGGTGTCGTCATCGATGCGATCCGCTGCGCCAAACTGGCGCTCGACCGCAAGATCGGCGGTGCGCTGACGGGGCCGTCGAGCTATTACATGAAAAGCCCGCCGGAGCAGTTCACCGATTACGAAGCGTTGGCGCGGACCGAAGCCTTCATTCGCGGCGACGCCGAGCGCTGAGCCGCTCCTCTTTGCAGAGCAGGAAGGTTGCGCCGTCCCAGAGGGTGAAATCGCGAGTGCCGTTGCGCAGGACAGTAAACCCGTAGCGCGAGGCCAGATCGGCGACGGCATTGCGGTCGGCATCGAGATCGCCGCGATAGGAATAGTTAAGAATTACCAGAGCGCCGCCGGCTGGCAGCAACTGCGCCGCATCGGCGACATGGCGCCCCGCGAGGGCGGGATCGGCGGCGACGAGATACGGAAACGCATCGACCGCCAGGATCAGATCGTAGTCACGGCCGGCGAAGGCTGCGAGACCGGTGCCGTCGCACACCGCGACATCGACATTGACAAGACCGGCACAGCGCCGCCGCGCCTCCTCGATCATGCCCGGCGACAGATCGACGCCGGTGATCGCGCGCAATCGCGATGCGAGGGCGGTTTCGAGGCGGCCGATGCCGCAGCCGATATCCAGCGCGATGATGTCGGGCCCGAGCAATCCCCATTCGTCTAGCCGGGAGACGAGCTCGGCGGTGGCGCGGTCGAGGGTGGCGGGCGAGC
>VAZR01000243.1:19597-20586 GCA_005888515.1 Alphaproteobacteria bacterium
GCGGGTTCATCGGGCGCTGTGGCGGCGATGGCCGTCAGGCAGTCGGTGAGCGGCGCCATTCCGCCCAACGCCAATAGCAATTGCATGATGGCGACTTCGGCGGAGATCTCGCCAGCGAGATAGCGCGCCAGCACCGGCCGCGCCGCCTCCGGGCAAGCGCTCAATTCGCTAGTTGATCCATCGTTCATGATCGTTTGAAGGTGCGTGCGAGGTTCAACCGGTCGACGGCGCCCCAGGCGTATTTGTAGCTCTCGCCACCGCGCAGGAAGTGGAACTCTCGCGCGCCCTCGACAATGGCGGCGCGGATCGCGTGATGCAGCAGCTGGGCGCCGGGGCTGAGCCGCGTCATGTCGGGGTCGAACCCGCCGAGATAGGCATAGGCGTTGCCGTGACAGTAAAATCCATAATAGACGCCGGCAACTGCGCCGGCGATCCATAGGCGATAGAGGCGCAACATCCCGGCCGCGCAAAACGCGCGCGCCGCCTCGCAGTGAAATTCGCGCACCGCCGGGTCGGCCAGCACGCCTTTTTCGCCGCGATCGCGCCAGCGCTTTTCATGCAGTCGCAACAGATCCACGAGTGCCTCATCGACCGTGGAGAGATCGGTGGACTCGATCGTTACCGGGCCAAGGGCTTCGGAGCGGGTCTGCGCCTGGCGTACATCGCGCAATGCTTTGCGCGGCACGACGGTCGCGAGATCGCTGGGGTCCGACGGCAAGGCCAGCAGCGGGCAGGGCTCGCCGGGATGGCGGGTCTCGACGAGGGCGGGCGGGGTCACGGCACCGGCCAGCGCCGCATTCGGCGGCAGGTCGGGCAGGTGACATTCCTGCCAACCGGGAATATCGACGATGGCGGCCAGCAGCGCATCGGCAACACCGGGATCGGAGGGATCGATCAGCGCGTCGAGGTAATCCGATACGCTGATGCCCAATGGCAGCAGTTTGACGCTGCCAGGCTCGTGCAATTCGTACAGCGGCAACACGCCGGCC
>VAZR01000049.1 GCA_005888515.1 Alphaproteobacteria bacterium
ATCAATGTATCGATGTCGCCGTCCAACCGATCGAGCTGGGCCATTTGCGCGCCGATCCACGGGCCTGAGAGCCGCCCCTCCGGGCCCGCGAGTTGGACGAAGCAATGCGCCAAAAACCGCGCATGGCTGTCGCTCATAATCTTGCGGAAATCCGGTATCTGGCAGACCTCCCACAGCAGCCGGACGGCGCCGGGATGGGTCGCCAGCGCCATGACGTCGTCGTGACGCGCCAGCAGCTGCAGCGACCGATGGTCGTCCGCGTTGCGCGCTTGAACCAGTCCGGCCGCGGGCGGCCGCTCGTCGAGGCTCTTCAGCAACGCCCCCACGGACTGGAAGCGCAGTCTTGTGTTGATCGCTCATATGGCGGCCGGCGCGACCTGCGATCTGGCCGATCTCGGCGGCAGAGAGCTGGCGCGGGCCGCGGCCGTCGAATTTCCCGAGACGGGCAAAGGCGACATGGTCGAGATCCATGTTGAGCCCCATGCCGATCGCGTCGGTGGCGACGAGGTAGTCGACTTCGCCGGCCTGGAACATCCCGACCTGAGCATTACGGGCGCGCGGGCTCAACGCCCCCATCACGACAGCCGTGCCGCCACGCTGGCGCCGCACCAGCTCGGCCAGCGAAAACACGTCGGCCATGCTGAACGCCACGACAGCGCTTCGTGGCGGCAGCCGCGTTACCTTCTTGTATCCGGTATGCGACAGCGTCGAAAACCGCGGCCGGCCGACATATTCGGCTTCGGGTACCAGACGCCGCATCAGCGGCCGGATCGTGTCCGAACCGAGAAACATCGTCTCGCTGAGACCGCGGGCATGCAGCAGCCGGGCGGTAAAAACATGGCCGCGCTCGGGATCGGCGCAGAGTTGGATCTCATCGACCGCCAGGAACTCGACCGCGCGGTCGAGCGGCATCGATTCAACCGTGCAGACGAAATAGGACGGGTTCGGGGGCAGGATCTTCTCCTCCCCGGTGATCAGCGCGACAGCGCGAGCACCCCGTAATTTGACGACCCGGTCGTAATTCTCCCGCGCCAACAGGCGCAGCGGGAAGCCGATCATGCCGCTCTGGTGATCGAGCATGCGCTCGATCGCGAGGTGGGTCTTGCCGGTATTGGTCGGCCCGAGGACCGCGACGAGCCGCGGTTCGGAACGCAGCATGGCCATAGCGCATGTATCGGGTCGGAACGGCGGTCGGACAAGGGTAAATGGTTAAAAAAGCGTCTGGTGCGACACTGCGGCTCGGTTCTGCGGCCCTCTCTAACCGTTTTTTTACGAATATTGCCTAATCGGGTAAGCAGCTTGGCTCGGCTGAAAAGACCAGTGATGAACGAAGGCCGACGACGCGGGTACGAATCGCTGCTGGAGACTTATTGTTCTCAGCTGGGAACGTTGCTTGCTCGGCCGGTGGCAGGACTGGCGTTCATCAATGCCAAACAAAACGCCGAAGCGGCCGCTACGGCGGCCACTCAACAAATGGTGCAAGCCCAGGCATCCGATCGCGCGAAGACCAAATTCCTCGCCAACATGTCGCATGAGCTGCGTACTCCGCTCAACGCGATCATTGGTTTTTCTGAAGTTATCAAGCTGAACGCCCAGCAACCGAAGGAGCGCTATCCCGAATATGCGCAATACATTCACGATGCAGCGATTCACTTGCTGGAGCTTATCAACGGAATACTTGATCTTGCTCGCATCGAAGCTGGAAAGGTTGAACTCGAAGAAGAATCTGTTTTGATTTCCGACGTAATATACTCTGTGGTTACCACTGTCAGGCCGCTTGCCGAAAAGAAATTGGTGACCCTCAACTGCCGGCACCGGCGCACCGACGCTGTGATCCGGGTCGACCAGACGAAGTTCAAGCAGGTCCTGCTCAACCTTCTGTCCAACGCAGTGAAATTTACCCAGCCCAACGGCAGCGTCACTGTCGATTGCGGTCGCGGTGCGGAAGGGGATCTGGTGATCTCGGTCAAGGATACCGGGGTTGGGATCCCGCCCGAGCACCTGCAAAAAGTGCTGGAGCCATTTGAACAGGTGGAAGATCACCTGACGCGGCGCAACGAGGGCACCGGTCTCGGCTTGCCAATCGCCAAAGCGTTGATCGAGCTACATGGCGGCCAACTCGTCCTCGACAGCCAGCTCAACGTCGGCACGACAGCCAAGCTCCACCTGCCGCGCGACCGTATTGGCCATTCAACTCACGCGTTGATCGCATGAGCCCCAGAGCAAATTTCTCGCCGGCAAATTTCTCGCCGGCAATCTTCTCACCAACCGCCAAGAAGTCCGCCCCCGGGCAGGCACCTTCGGCATAGCGGAAACAGGAAATCATGGACGGCAGCGATATTGGTACCCAAAGCGGGTTGCGGATCGGCCGCGTCATCGCGGTTTCGGCCTCGCAGGCCGTCGCGCTTCTCGAACGGTGCGACGATTCCGGCGGCCCGGACCGCGCCTGGCCCGTCGAAATGGGCGCCCTGGTCAAGATGCATACGCGCGTCTCGACGGTTTACGGCATGGTCAGCGGGATGCGGGTGCCGCTCCCCAACCTCTCGCCGTCCGATCAGGAATTGAAGGTCGTCGAGCTCGAGCTGGCGGGCGAGACCCTGTTCGAGGCGAATGGCGACCCCGGCCCGTTCCGGCGCGGCGTATCGGCCCATCCGGCGCTCGACGAGCCGGTCTACCTTGCCTCCCCCGCCGATCTAGCGCTCGTCTATGCGCGCCCCAGCGTCGCGACGGCGCGGATCGGCACGCTGCACCAGGATAGCGCCGTGCCGGCCTATATCCTGACCAACGAGCTGTTCGGCAAGCATTTCAGCGTCGTCGGCACCACCGGCTCGGGCAAGTCCTGTGTCGTTGCCGCGATCCTCGGCGCGGTCATCGAGCGGAACCCGCATGCCCATGTCATGCTGATCGATCCGCATAGCGAATATGCCGCCGCGTTCGGCGACAAGGGAGTGGTCCTCAGCCCCGGCGAAGGATTGTACCTGCCGTATTGGCTGTTCAACTTCGAGGAAATCGTCGAAATCGTGCTCGGCTCGGATTACCAGCCCGAGCAGGCCAAGATCCTCGGCGACGCGATCCTGGCCGCCAAGCAATCCTATTTCGCCAGATCCGGGCTCGACAAGACCGGCACCGTCGATACGCCGGTGCCCTATCGCATGTCCGAGGTGATCCGCCATCTCGATACTGCGATGGGAGCGCTCGACCGGCCGGAGAATGTCGGCGCGTTTCAGGCCTTGCAACAAAGGCTTCAAGCTCTGCAATCCGACGCCCGATACGGCTTCGTGTTCGGCCAGCGCCTGACGGTGCGTGACGAATTGTCGGCGATCATCTCCCAGCTGTTGCGCATCCCGGTCGACGGCAAGCCGATCACGATCCTCGACGTATCCGGCATTCCCTCGGAAGTCCTGAACGTGGTGGTCTCGGTGCTGTGCCGCCTGACCTTCGACTTTGCGCTGTGGAGCGAGACGCCGATACCGGTCACGATCGTTTGCGAAGAAGCGCATCGCTACGCCCCGCGCGACACCAGCCTCGGTTTCGAGCCGGCCAAGCGCGCCCTGTCGCGGATCGTCAAGGAAGGCCGCAAATACGGCGTGTCGCTGTGCGTCGTAACCCAGCGCCCGTCGGATCTGGCGCCGGGCCTGCTGTCGGAATGCAACACGATCTTCGCATTGCGAATGACCAACCACGACGACCAGGAAATCGTGCGCGGCGCGGTCCCCGAAGCCTCGCACGGGCTGATGAACTTCCTGCCGGCGCTGCGCAACGGCGAAGCGATCGCCGCCGGCGAAGGCGTTTCGATGCCGATGCGGGTCTGTTTCGATATGCTGCCGGACGATCACCGCCCGAAGAGCGCGACGGCCTCGTTCACCGGCTCGTGGTCCAACGAAACCGAGGGCTCGCAGGTCGACAAAGCCGTCGAGCGCTGGCGCCGCGGCGTACGCCACGCGGCGTAATATCAACGATATCAGTTCGCCTGAGCGCCGCCGCGGGCGCTCGCTAGTTAGTACCGGTCGCTAGTTAGTGCTGGGGCGGCGGCTTGGTAGTCGGCAGTACGGTGCGACGGCCGAGGGCCTCGGCCGCGCCTTAGCCGAGCGCAATGTCTTGCGAGGGCAGCGGGCGGGCCACATATTCGCGGCGGTCCCCTAACACTGTTTGCCCCCCGCACAATGACCCAGGACACCGCGACCGACACACGAGCCGAAGCAGCCACCGAACCCAAGGCCGAAACCCGCAGCTTCCAGGCGGAAGTCAGCCGTCTCCTCGATATCGTCGCGCACTCGCTTTACAGCGAGAAGGAGATCTTCCTGCGCGAGCTGATCTCAAATGCGTCCGATGCCTGCGACCGGCTGCGCTACGCCGCGCTCACCGAGCCGTCCCTCGCCGAGGGTGACGCCGGCTACCGGGTCGTACTGACCCCGGTCAAATCATCGCGCACGCTGACCGTCTCGGATAACGGCATCGGCATGAGCCATGATGAGCTGATCGAAAATCTCGGCACGATCGCCCGCTCCGGCACCGCCGCTTTTGTCGACCAGCTGACCGGCGACGCGCGGAGCGACATGAGCCTGATCGGCCAGTTCGGCGTCGGCTTCTATTCCGCGTTCATGGTCGCTGACAAGGTCGAGGTATTGAGCCGCAAGGCCGGGGAGAGCGAAGGCTGGCGCTGGACTTCCGACGGCAAGGGCAGCTTCACGATCGAGCCGGCTGCCAACGTGCCGCGCGGCGCCCGCATCACCTTGCATATGCGCGAGGGTGATGACGAATACCTGGAACCGCACCGCTTAAGGCAGATCGTCAAGCGCTATTCCGATCATATCGCGCTGCCGATCGTTCTCGCCGACGGCAACAAGGAGGAGACGATCAACAGCGCCTCGGCCCTGTGGACCCGTCCGCGCGCCGAGATCACGCCCGAGCAGTACACCGAGTTCTATCATCACGTCGGCCACAGCTTCGACGAGCCGTGGCTGACCTTGCACGCCAAGGCGGAAGGCGTGCTCGAATACAGCTTTTTGCTGTTCGTCCCCTCATCCAAGCCGTTCGACCTGTTCGACCCTGACCGCAAGCCGCGATTGAAGCTTTATGTCCGCCGGGTCTTCATCACCGACGAAGGCACCGAGCTGGTGCCGCCGTATCTGCGTTTCGTCAAGGGTATCGTCGACAGTGAAGACCTGCCGCTCAACATCAGCCGCGAGATGCTGCAATCGAACCCAATGGTGGCGCGCATCCGCCAGCAGCTGACCCGGCGGGTGCTGTCCGAATTGGGCAAGAAGGCGAGCGAAGCGCCCGAGGAATACGCCAAGTTCTGGGACAATTTCGGTGCCGTGCTGAAGGAAGGGCTTTACGAGGACCGTGAGCAGCGCGACACACTCCTGCCGCTGGTCCGCTTGCGCTCAACGACCCGCGAGGGGCTGATCTCGCTCGACGATTATGTCGCCGCGATGCGTCCGGGTCAGGAAGCGATCTACACGATCACCGGCGACAATCTGGAGCTGCTGAAGAAGAGCCCGCAAATCGAAGGCTTTCGCGCCCACGGCGTCGAGGTATTGCTGCTGACCGATCCGATCGACGAGTTCTGGGTGTCCACGGTCGGCACCTACAAAGAAAAACCGTTCAAATCGGCCACCCGCGGCGGCGTCGATCTCGACAAGATTGCGCCGGCCGACGACAAGGAGAAACCGCCCAAGCCCGAGCCGCCGGCCAAGCTGGCCAGCCTGATCGCGATCTTCAAGCTGGCGCTTGGCGAGACCGTCAAGGACGTGCGCAGCTCGGAGCGGCTGACCGACAGCGCGGTATGTCTCGTCGCCGACGAGGGCGACCTCGACATGCATCTCGAGCGGTTGCTGAAGCAGCATCGTCAGCTCGACACCAGCGCCAAGCGCATCCTCGAGCTGAACCCGCAGCACCCGCTGATTGCGCGCCTCGCGGCTTCCGTCGGCGAGAGCGGCGCATCCGAGCAGCTGTCCGAATTCGCGTGGCTGCTGCTCGATCAGGCGCGCATCGTCGAGGGCGAGCAATTGCCCGACCCACCGGCCTTCGCCCGCCGTCTCGCTTCCTTGCTCGAACGCGGATTGCCGGCAGCGGCCTAGCGGCTAGCGCGCAGATCTCTCCGGGTCGACCCAGCGGATCGCCGGCGGTGAACCCGAACCCCGGCGAGGGCGACCGGGCGCGGTCGCCGGTGGCGGCTCGGGGTTGCTGCCGCGCGGAAGAGCCGATCCAGCCGGTAACTCTGGCGCGCTCGTTCCGCTGCCATACGGCGGCTGCAGCACGGCGCCCGGCCTCGCTTCGCTGGGTTCACGGTCCCACCAGCGCGACCGCGAATGGCGTCCGTGGCCGCGATGGCGGTGATGGCGGATCAGCAGCAGCGACGAGGAGCGTTCGCCGACC
>VAZR01000050.1 GCA_005888515.1 Alphaproteobacteria bacterium
GAGGGCATTGCGCTGCGCGGCGTCCTCGGTCCCGATGCCGAGATTGCTGTGTTCAACGGGCCGCTGCCCGGTACTGCCGCCGAGTTCGCAGCGCATCGGCTGATCCCGGTGCTGAACGATCCCGGGCAGATCGAAGCATGGAAAGGCCAATCGGGTTTGCCGGCGATGCTGCATATCGATACCGGCATGTCACGGCTGGGACTCACTGCGCGCGAATTTGCCGCGCTGGCCGACGCATTGCCAAAGTGCGGCATCGCCTGGCGCGCGGTGATCAGCCACTTCGCCTGTGCCGACACCCCTGAGCACAAGCTCAACGAGCTGCAGCGATCACGTTTCACCGCCGCAGCGCGACGGGTGGCCCGTGTGCCGGCGAGCCTCGCCGCGTCTTCCGGCATCTTTCTCGGCAGCTCGTATCATTTCGATCTGGTGCGGCCGGGGGCGGCTCTGTACGGCGTCAACCCGCAGCCGGGCAACCCCAATCCGCTCCGCCAAGTGGTTCGCCTAACAGGCAAAATTGTGCAGGTCCGTGAAATTGACAGGGGAGAGTCGGTTGGTTACGGTGCCGCGCACGTCATGAAGACGGCCGGCCGCGTGGCCACGGTGGCGGTCGGCTATGCCGATGGCTGGCTGCGCTCGCTGAGCCAGCGCGGCTGTGGTTATCTCTCGGGCAAGCGTGTTTCTCTCCTGGGCCGGGTGTCGATGGATCTCGTCACATTCGATGTCTCGGCGATCGACCCGGCATTGGCATATCCCGGCGCGGTAATCGAGCTGCTCGGCGAGCATTATGGCGTCGATGATGCGGCGGCCGATGCCGGCACGATCGGCTATGAGATGCTGACCGCGCTCGGTACCCGGTATCACCGGATCTATCGCGATCCGGCTGCGGCGAACCGCCCGAAATGACCGACTCGCTGGCCGCGATAGGCGCGGTATTTCTCGCCTTTCTGGCGGCGGTCGGCCGGCTGACGCGGTTCGCGTTGCAGGCGCTCGCCGCAGTTTTCAGCCCGCCGTATTTCCTCGGGTTGGTGCTGCGGCAGGTTCTCTATATCGGTTACTACTCGCTGCCGGTGGTCGGGTTGACCGCGCTGTTCACCGGAATGGTGCTGGCATTGCAATCCTATACCGGGTTCAGCCGGTTCAACGCCCAGAGCGCGGTCGCGACGGTGGTCGTGCTGTCGATGACCCGCGAATTGGGACCGGTCATCGCCTCGCTGATGGTGGCCGGGCGCGTCGGCGCCGCGATGGCAGCCGAGATCGGCACGATGCGCGTCACCGAGCAGATCGATGCGCTGACGACGCTGTCGACCGATCCGCTGCGCTATCTGGTATTGCCGCGCCTGATTGCCGGGCTGGTGACGCTTCCGGCATTGGTTCTGGTCGCCGACATCATCGGCGTGTTCGGCGGTTTCCTGGTCGGCACCTACAAGCTCGACTTCAACCCGCAAGCCTATCTGACCCAGACCGAGCAGTATCTCGAAACAATCGACGTCGTCTCAGGCCTCGTCAAGGCGGCGGTGTTCGGGTTCATCATCGCGTTGATGGGCTGTTATCACGGCTATCATTCGCGCGGCGGCGCCGAGGGGGTCGGCCAGGCGACGACGCATGCCGTCGTCTCGTCCTCGATCCTGATCCTGATCTTCAACTATGCGCTGACCCAGGCGTTTTTCTCGTGATAAGCGGCGCAGAGACCCCGAAAATCGCCCTCGTCGGCGTCGAGAAATCGTTCGGCCGCAAGCGCGTGCTCGACGGAATCGATCTCGCCGTCGCCGCCGGCGAGAGCCTCGTCATCATCGGCGGCTCCGGCACCGGCAAATCGGTGCTGATCAAATGCATCCTCGGGCTGATGCGCCCCGAGGCCGGATCGATTCGCATCGACGGCGAGGAAACCGTCAGGCTGCGGCGCGCCGGGCGCGAGCGGCTGATGGGCAAATTCGGCATGCTGTTCCAGGGCAGCGCCCTGTTCGACTCGCTGAGCGTTTGGGAAAATGTCGCGTTCGGCCTGGTGCAGGGACGCGGCATGCAGCGGGACGAGGCGCGCGACATCGCGCTGAAGAAACTCGCCGCGGTCGGGCTCGCCGAGGAAGTCGCGATGCTGAGCCCGGCCGAGCTGTCCGGCGGCATGCAAAAGCGCGTCGCGCTGGCCCGCGCGATCGCCGCCGAGCCCGAGATCGTGTTCTTCGACGAGCCGACCACGGGACTCGACCCGATCATGGCCGATGTGATCAATCGCCTGATCGTCAGTTCGGTGCGCGAGCTCGGCGCGACGACGGTCTCGATCACCCACGACATGACCAGCGCGCGCAGGATTGCCGACCGCATCGCGATGCTGCACAAGGGGCGCATCGTTTGGCAGGGTCCGGCGAGCGAGATCGACCATACCGACAACCCGTTCGTCGACCAGTTTGTCCATGGCCGGGCCGAAGGACCGATCCAGATGGAGGTCCGCGCCGCATGACCCGCCTCGCGCAAAGCTGCTTCCTCTCCGCCCCCGGGGGCGGAGAGGGTTGGGGTGAGGTGGGGGATTCCAGAGAGCTCGCCGAAGCCCGCCTCACCCTCCCATCGCTCCGCGCTGGGCCCCTCCCTCTCCCCCCTGAAGGGCGGAGAGGGATTCTTGGTGCCGGCCCACGCTAATGCCCAAGCCGCAAGCCCGCTACGCCTGCCAGCAATGCGGCGCGGTTGCGCCGAAATGGACCGGGCGGTGCGAAGCCTGCGGGGCCTGGAACAGCCTGGTCGAGGAAGTGCCGCGCAGCGGTCCGCCAAAAGGGCTCGCCCGTCAATCCAGCCGGCGCGGCGGGCCCGCGATCGATTTCGTCGCGTTGCGCGGCGAGACCGCCGGGCCGCCGCGGCGCCAGACCGGCATCGCCGAGCTCGACCGGGTGTGCGGTGGCGGGCTGGTGCCGGGCTCGACGATCCTGGTCGGCGGCGACCCCGGCATCGGCAAATCGACCTTGCTGTTGCAAGCCGCAGCCGCGCTCGCCGCCGGCGGCGGTGCGGTCGCGTATATCACCGGCGAGGAGGCGATCGACCAGATCCGCTTGCGTGCCGATCGGCTCGGCGTCGCCGACCGGCCGGTCGGTCTCGCCGCCGCGAGCAGTGTGCGCGACATCGTCGATTCGCTGGATTCGGCAGATGCACCCGATCTCGTCGTCATCGATTCGATCCAGACGATGTATCTCGACACGCTCGATAGCGCGCCGGGCACCGTCAGCCAGGTGCGCGGCGCGGCGCAGGAGCTGATCGGCCTCGCCAAGCGGCGCGGTTTCGTCGTCGTGCTGGTCGGCCATGTCACCAAGGAAGGGCTGATCGCCGGGCCGCGCGTGCTTGAGCACATGGTCGATACGGTGCTCTATTTCGAAGGTGAGCGCGGCCACCAGTTCCGCATCCTGCGCGCGGTCAAGAACCGCTACGGCGCGACCGACGAGATTGGCGTCTTCGAGATGAGCGACCGCGGCCTCGTCGAGGTGCCGAACCCCTCCGCGCTGTTTCTCGCCGACCGCCAAGAGCCTGGGGGCGAACCGGGCAGCCCAGAAGAGGCAGGCGGCCGAACCGCCGGCGCGGCGGTGTTCGCCGGTATCGAGGGCACGCGGCCGGTGCTGGTCGAGGTGCAGGCGTTGGTCGCGCCGTCATTGCTCGGGACGCCGCGGCGCGCGGTGGTCGGCTGGGATTCGACGCGGCTGGCGATGATCACCGCGGTGCTCGACGCGCGCTGCGGCTTGTCGGTCGGCGCCAATGATATCTACCTCAACATCGCCGGCGGGCTGCGCATCGTTGAGCCCGCCGCCGATCTGGCCGTCGCGGCCGCGCTGGTCTCGGCATTGACCGAGACGCCATTCCCGGCCGATACGGTCGTGTTTGGCGAGATCGGCCTGTCGGGGAGGGTGCGCCCGGTCGGCCATACCGAGGCGCGGCTCAAGGAGGCAGCCAAGCTCGGCTTTACCGAGGCCTGGGTTCCGGCGCGCCCGGTCGGCCGCCGCGGCAGCAGCGGCGAGGGGCTGACGACCACCGCGATCGGCCATTTGAGCGAGCTGGTGGCCCGTCTGTCGCCGCCGCATCGGCGTATCGGCTCGTCCGGGGCCAGGCGGGTCGCGGTCGCGCCATGAACCCGCTCGACATCGGCGTCATCGCGATCGTCGTGCTGTCGGCCGTCTTTGCCTTTGCCCGCGGTTTTGTACGCGAGGCGCTGTCGATCGTCGCTTGGGTCGGGGCCGCGGCAATCACGATCTACGGCTTCCTCCCGGTGCTCGCGATGGTCGACCCGATCGTCAAGAACCCGCTGTTGTCGCAGCTGATCGCTGGGTTCGGGCTGTTTGTCGTCAGCCTGGTCGTGTTGACGATCATCACCAGCTTTCTCGCCCGCCTGGTGCGCACCAGCGCCTTATCGCCGATCGACCGGACGCTGGGTTTTGTCTTCGGCCTGGTACGCGGCGCCTTGATCGTGTGCGTCGCCTATCTATTGCTCGATTTTGTTCAGCCGAGCGAACGCCCAGCATGGATACGCGACGCGAAGAGCGCGCCTTTTCTGCACCAGGGAGCGGATATGCTGCGCCAGTTCCTCCCTGAGTCGTTCAAGATCAAGAACGCCGCGATCGACGATGCCGTCCAGGCGCTCAGCGCCGCCGCCCAGGCCAAGGAGGCCATGGGCGCGCTGAAAATGCCCGCTCCGACCAGCCCTTCGAAGCTCGACGCGCCGCCGAATTACCGCCCCGGGGAGCGGCGCGACCTCGACCGGCTGATCGGCACCCAGCGCTAGTGGCCAATCAGGCACCCCGCTGCCCTCGCAATAGACAGGGCAAATTCCTATATTTATCGGGCCCGAGGCGGCCACCTACCAGATGCAGGTAATGGATGCTGACGACCGGCCGCGCTGACGCGGATCATTTCCACGAAGAGTGCGGCGTTTTCGGGATTTACGGCCATCCGGACGCCGCCGCGCTGACGGCGCTGGGCCTGCATGCCCTGCAGCATCGCGGCCAGGAAGCGGCCGGTATTGTCGCCTATGACGGCAGCCAGTTTAACGCGCATCGCGGGCCGGGACTGGTCGGCGACAATTTCGGCTCCCGGGATGTCATCGACCGCCTGCCCGGCACTATCGCGATCGGCCACTGCCGCTATGCGACGACCGGCGAGGTGGCGCAGCGCAACATCCAGCCGCTGTTCGCCGATTTCGAGTTCGGCGGGCTCGCGATCTGCCACAACGGCAACCTGACCAATTCCTATCAGCTGCGGCGCCAACTCGTCCGGCGGGGCAGCATATTCCAATCGACCAGCGATACCGAGGTCATCGTCCATCTGATCGCGACGAGCCTGAAGGACACGGTCGTCGAGCGCCTGGCAGACGCGCTGCGCCAGGTCGAGGGCGCCTATTCCTTGGTCGCCTTGTCGCAGGATTCGGTGATCGGGTTGCGCGACCCGCTCGGCGTGCGCCCGCTCGTCTTGGGCAAACTGGCCGACGCGTGGATCG
>VAZR01000051.1 GCA_005888515.1 Alphaproteobacteria bacterium
GTGATCGCCGGCACTTGGCGCTGCAGCCGAACATAGTCCTGCATGCGCTGATCGAGCGGTCCCGCATCCCATTGGGCATGCGTCGTCCAGCCGATCTGGCTTTTGATCTCGTCGATGAACTCGGCGATACGCTGGGCCGCAGATTCGGCCTTCTCCTGCTGTACCCGGACGAGCGCCGCCTTGTTCTCCTGAAAGGAAAACCAGAAATCGAAGCCGCTGTTGACCAACAGCGCGGCCCCAACCATGCCGATAAAGATCAGCGCGTATTTGCGGAACAGCCGCCGCCGCGGGGTCCTGGCCGCGGGCATGGCCTCGCCGAGCCCGGCCCCCCATGCCGGGCGGTCCGGCGGCGGCGATGTCTCCTCGGCGCTTGCCACCCCTTGCCTCGTCTTAACGTTCTGACGAGGCAATTCTAACGCCGATCGCCGGCCTCGTCTGCCGCTGTTCGCTGACGGCCTCCACCCTTGCCCGGGCTTCTCCCTTGACCGGGCTTGTCCCGGTCATCCACGTCTTTGTACGGCCGCGCTTCGGTCAGAAGGGTGCGCCGGGACCAGGCCGGGCGGGGGGCTAAATTGGTACGAGAGGGAAGGGGGTTAGTTGAATAGGCCGCCGACGCCGCCGAGGCTCCAACCCACGCCCAACAGCACGCTGACGCCGGTCAGCAACAGGAGCACCATGCCGCGGGCGCGGACCGATGTCGGCAGCATCAATGCGGCGATCCAGATCGCCGCGAAGACTAACAGAGTTTCCGGTCGGCTCATGACGAGACCCTGGGGAAGCACGTGCGGCCGCGACGTTAAGCCGGCATTATTGTTAACACAAGCTGCGAAGCCGCTGAAAAGCGGGAGTTTTCTTGCGTTTTCGACACGATGTTTAAGCGTCGATTAAAGTTACGCCCGAGCCGCTAAGGGCGAGCCGGCGCCCGGCTCTCGGTTAAATCGAGAGCCAGGCTACAGGCAGCTGCGCCTCAAATCGTCAGCGCGGCGCGCGAGACGAACCCACCGCAACCATCGAACGCTGGACGTTGTGCGCCAGCTGGTCGTGCTGCTCGATCGTCGCCAGCGTCTCGCGGGCAAACCGCTTCAGCTCCGGGTCGTTGCCCGTCTGCGCTTGGCGGCGGAATTCCTTCGCGTCCTTATCGTGATCCGCGACCATCATTTTGATATACGCGCGGTCAAACGCATCACCCTGCAGTTTGGCCAGGCGGTCGCGCATCGACATGTGCTCAGTGTCTAGCTGCTGCGGCAGCTGCACGCCGCGCTCCTTGGCGATGTTCGTCAGCTGATCGCCGGCGCGGCTGTGGTCTTGCACCATGCGGGCGCCGAATGATTTGACATCCGGCGAGTGGCCGTTTTGCTGGGCGAGCTTGCCGAGCTCAACCTCGGCCATGCCGCCGATCGCGGCCTTTTTGACGAAATCCATATCCTTCTGGCTCAGCTCGCGCTGTTGTGTGGCGTTGCGCTGGGGTCCGGGTGCCTGGTGCTGGGCAAAGGCCGGCGCGCTCAACAAAAGCGTGATCGCCAGAGCGGATAACAAAGGACGATGGATCGGCATGACAGCCTCTTTCGGGTGCGGATCAAAAGGATCTGCACCGGAAACGGCGGTCTGACGGCGAAAGTTCAGGCCAGAGAATTCAGCTCAGGCGGGACGCCGCGCGCGCAGCAGCAGGAAGGTCCCCGGCAGGCGGATTTCGCCCTTCGCGCCGAATTGCGCTGCAAAGGCCGCTTCGGTTTCCTTGACGACCGCGCGGCGGGTTGCCTCGTCGGCTCCCTTCTCGTCGAGGAGGCGGCCGGAAGGGCCGAGGGCCCCGGCGTGCTCGGCCTCGCTCGCTGCCGATTTGCCGATCACATGAAACCGGGTCGGCTCGATCGCGATGTCGGCAAAACCGGCGCCGCTCAGGACACCGCGCACGTAATCGGGGTCGCCGAGCGCCATCGGCCCCGGCGCATGCGGTGGCTGCGGCTTGGGCGGCCCGACATGCTTGACCGCGATCTCGAACGGGATCTGCCAATGCACATTGTCGGCGATCCCGGCCCAGACCGCCATGCACAGCCGCCCGCCGGGCCGCAGCGCGCTGCCGAGATTGCGGAACGCCGCCAGATGATCGGCAAAGAACATGACCCCAAAGCGCGAGGTCAGCAGATCGAAGCTCGCCGGCGCGAAGGCATGGGTCTGCGCATCGGCGAGCAGCGGCGTCAGATTGGCGATCCCCCGCTCGGCGACCCGCTGGCGCAACAGGCCGAGCATCGGTTCGGCGATGTCGACCCCGGTCACATGGCCGCTCGGCCCGACCGCGGCGGCGAGCGGCAAGGCCGTCGCGCCGGGGCCGCAGCCGACATCCAGAACGCGCTCGCCGGCGGCGGGCTTCCCCTCCCGCAGCAGGATCTGCGCGACCTCGATATTGCGCGCCTCCTGGATCTCGGCGCGCTCGACCCAGCGCGGCCCGGCAACCTCGTTCCAGTAACGCCGCATCGCGGCATTCGCGGTCTCAGCACCGTTTGCGTCAGTCATGTTCGCCGGCACCCGATAGAGATACTGGATGCATACTGTGCGTCCTTCGACTGCTCGCTGCGCTCGCGCTCAGGATGAGGTTCTTTCTTGATGCCATGAAAAAACTTTCCTCATCCTGAGGAGCACCGAAGGCGCGTCTCGAAGGACGCAAGCTGCCGATGCAGGGGCCCCTGAGCTAGTGTTCAGATGATGCCCTCTTGCTTCAGCGCATCCACCTCCGATGCGCCGAGGCCGAGCCAGGAGCCGAGCACCTCGGCATTATTCTGGCCCAGAAGCGGCGACGGTTTGACCCGCGGCGGCGTGCCATCGAAGCGCACCGGCCAGGCCGGCATCTTCACCTTGCCGGTCGTCGGATGCTCGATCGTCTGCATGATGCCGCGTTCTTCGAGGTTCTTGTCGTTCATCAGCTCCAGCGTGTCGAACACCGCGCCGGCCGGCACGCCGGCCTCGCCGATGATCTTCATCGCCTCTTCCTTGGTGTGCTGGCGCGTCCAGGTCGCGATCAGCTCGTCGACCTCGGCGGCGCGCTGGCTGCGCGCGTCCTGCGTGTCGTAGCGCGCATCGCCCTTCAGATCCTCGCGGCCGATGACCTTCAACAGGCGCTGCCAGTGCTCGGGATTGGCGCGGCTGGTGAAGACATAGACGTAATCGTTCGGTCCGCCGGGCTTGCACGGATAGAGCGCCGACGGTACCAGCCCGCCGGGCTGCGAGCGGTCGCTGCCGCCGCGCAATTGCGCCTGCCCGCTCTGCTGGGTGCGCGAGAACGGGACCCGCATGTAGTGGATCATCGCGTCCTGCATCGCGACCTGCAGGCGGCGGCCCTGGCCGGTCTTCTGCCGCTTGTAGAGGGCGCCGAGAATGCTGATCGCCATCAGCATGCCGGTGCCGGTGTCACCAAAGCTCGGGCCGGGCTTGACCGGCGCGCGGTCGCCATAACCGGTGACGCTGGTCGGCCCGCCGGCGGCCTGTGCGATCATGTCGAAGGCGAGGTTCTTCTCATACGGGCTGCCGGTGCCGAAGCCCTTGACCTGACAATAGATGATGCCCGGGTTGATCTTCTTTACGTCGTCATAGCCGAGCCCCAGCCGCTCGATCGTGCCGGGCGCCATGTTCTCGACCGTGACATCGGCCTTCTTCAGCAATTCCCTGACGATTTCGATCCCGCGGGGCGACTTCAAATTCAGCGTCAGCGATTTCTTGTTGGCGTTGAACTGGTGGAAGTACCAGGGGTCGTTGTCGGGCTTGCCGGGCTGCAGACGGCGGCCGGGATCGCCCCGCCCCGGGTTCTCGATCTTGACCACCTCGGCGCCGAGCCAGGCCAGGCTTTCGGTGCAGGACGGTCCGGCTTCGAACTGGGTGAAATCCACCACCCGGACGCCTTCTAGACAATCCAACTCAACGCCGAGATTCGCCATGCCTTCCTCCCATAATACATCTGCTCCTACGGTGCCTCCGGCCGGCGCCAAAGCGCAAGGCAGAATTCACCCACTGCCCTGGACAGCGGTCGTGCGTCCTTCGACTGCTCGCTTCGCTCGCGCTCAGGATGAGGCAATTCTCTTAATGCCATCAACAGCTCCTAACTCATCCTGAGCAGCGCCAAGGCGGAGCCGCGGCGCGTGTCGAAGGACGCACTTTTCTCATGCAGCGGAAATCTTCGTCACCTTGTTTCGACCGCTGTCATTGCGCCTCGCTCAGTCCCATAGGCCGAGCATCCCCGCGCCGACCCACAGTAAGGGCAGCGCCGCGCAGACCAGCGACACCCACAACCCGAGTCGGTTGCGCATCCATGAGCTGACGATCAGCACGACCGCCACCCCGAGCAGACTGGAAGCCAGCATCAGCGTAAAGCCGCGCAGCAATGCCTGCGCCGCCGGATCGCCGCCGCCCGTCGCGACCCCGTACGCCATTTGAAACAGGATCACCAGATCGAGCGCGAACACCGTCCAGGCCGCGCTCCGCAGCCAGTTCACACCAGCAAAACCCGTCGGTTCAGCCGGTCATCCGCGCCAGGTGCCGCTCGACCAGCCGGACGAACAGGCTGGCGCCGTAGGGCAGGGCGCCGTCGTTGAAATCGTAGCCCGGGTTGTGCACCTCGCAGGCGCCCTCGCCGTCGCCATTGCCGATCTGCATGTAGGCTCCCGGCACGCGCTCCAGCATGTAGGAGAAATCCTCCGATGCCATGACAACCCCGGCGTTCCGGTTAACGTTCTCCTCGCCGACGACATCGGCCGCGGCATCGGCGATGAAGTTCGTCTCGTCGGCATGGTTGACGAGCGGCGGAAACAGATTTCGGAAGTCGAGCGACGCGGTCGCGCCGAGCCCGCCGGCGACGCCCTCGGCGATCTTCCGCATGCGCTCCTCGACGAGGCCCATCGTCGCCTTGCTGAAGGAGCGAACGGTGCCGCGCAACACGGCCTTCTCGGGAATGACGTTGTATGCGTCGCCGGCATGGATCTGGGTCACGCTGACGACGCAGGTGTCGACCGGCCGCACATTGCGCGCGACGATCGACTGCAGCGCCGTCGTGATGTGGCTCGCGACGACG
>VAZR01000052.1:0-322 GCA_005888515.1 Alphaproteobacteria bacterium
CGGGTCTTCGGGAATGCCGTCACCCGGCGCGAATGAGCGCACCTCAAGATCGGCGCCGGCCCCGGCCGAGTACAGCCCGAACACATTGACGCCGGTGATGCCGATCGCACTCAGCGCCGCGAGCTTGGCCATGTCGGGGGCGAGCGCGGTGACGGCCTCGCCACTGGCAATCTCGATCGTAAACCACACCGGGCCGACATCGACGATCGCCGCCCGCCGAATCTCCGAACTCGCGATGCCGAGGCCATCGGCCGCCGCTTCCAATGCCGGGCTTGTCGGCTCGCGGAATTGCGGTTCCGGCAGAGCGAGAAACAGACGCTCG
>VAZR01000052.1:513-5705 GCA_005888515.1 Alphaproteobacteria bacterium
TGCCAGCGCGTCGCCGTCGAGGATGACGGCGACTGGGTTGCCCTTGAACGGTACGGCGGTGAAGACGTCCACCTGCTGAAATGCGAGTTCCATCGTAGCGGTCTCCTGTTTGCGCTACCAGGCGGTCTGAAAGGCGCGCTTGACGCTGGCGATGCGCTTTTCGTCGCGCTTGTAAAAGGTCCATCGCTTGATGCGTTTTGCGCGCACCAGCCCGGCGCGCGCGAGGATCTGCAGATGCTCGCCGGCGGTGGGCTGGCTGACCCCGAGCTTCTGCGCGATGAACAAGGCGCAGACGCCGTCCTTGACGAGATCGCCGTCGACTTGCGCCGGGAAATGCACCTGCGGCTCCTTGAGCCAGCCGAGGATCTGAAGCCGGCGCTCGCTGGCGAGGGCCTTAACGACGTCGACCGAAAGCATGAAGCAAATTAGCTTATCGCCTAATTAATGTCAAGCGTATCGGTGGCTTGCGGGGCGCGCCGGCTTGCGGCCAACATGGCGGCGCGCAAGGCATGAAGCGAGGGGCGGGTGGACGAAGTCGAATCGGTGGTGATCGGCGCCGGGGTCATCGGTCTTGCCGCGGCGCGTGCGCTAGCCCTGGCCGGGCATGAGGTCATCGTCCTCGAACGCGCCTACACGATCGGTTTCGAGACCTCCTCGCGCAACAGCGAGGTGATCCATGGCGGGCTGTACTATCCGAAGGGGAGCCTCAAGGCGCGCAGCTGCGTCGAGGGGCGCGAGCGGCTCTACGCGTATTGCCAAGCGCATGGCGTGCCGCATGCGAAGCTCGGCAAGCTGATCGTCGCGACCAGCGATGAGGAGATCCCGGGGGTCGAGAAGATCGAGGCGGCGGCGCGCGCCAATGGCGTCGATAATCTCGAATGGCTCAGCGCGTCGGAAGCGCAGCGGATGGAACCCGAACTCAATTGCGTCGCCGCGTTGTTGTCGCCTTCGACCGGGATCATCGACAGCCATGCCTTGATGTTGGCCTATCAGGGTGAGGCGGAAGCGACCGGCGCCTTTGTCGCGTTCCGTACGCCGGTTCTTGGCGGCCGTTTGCGCAGCAACGGGTTCGAATTGTCGGTCGGCGGCGACGAGCCGACGGTGATCCGCTGCCGCCATCTGGTCAATGCCGCCGGGCTTTATGCGCCGGCGGTCGCGCGGTCCATCGAGGGCGTGCCGCCGGAGAGCATTCCGCCGGCCTATTTCTGCCGCGGCGTCTATTTCACCTTGAGCGGCCGGACGCCCTTCCGCCGGCTGATCTATCCGGTGCCGGTGCCGGGCGGGCTCGGCGTCCACATCACGTTGGATCTCGCCGGGCAGGCGCGGTTTGGGCCCGATGTCGAATGGATTGAGGCGGTTGATTACGCGGTCGATCCGCGCCGCGGCGATGCGTTCTACGCGGCGGTGCGGCGCTATTGGCCGGGCTTGCGAGACAACGCGCTGCAGCCGGGCTATGCCGGGATTAGGCCGAAGATCAGCGGCCCGAACGACCCGGCCGCCGATTTTGTCTTACAGGGGCCGGCGGCGCACGGCGTCCCCGGCCTCGTCAATCTCTATGGGATCGAGTCGCCGGGCCTGACCTCATCCCTGCCGCTCGCCGACGACGTCATGCGGCAGCTCGGGGATTAGTTTCCGAGGGAGCTGCGGCAGAAGCGCCACAAGGTCAGCGGCCACGTCAGAACTTCGGGCAGGCTGGCGCGGAACACGCCGACTTGGCGGCGCCAATTAAAATCATCGGGCACTGCCGGGCTCGCTGGATGAGCAAAAAACGCAGCACCGATCGCCAGATAGCAAAGTACTGCCGTGACCAGAATTTCCATGATCCAGAACCGGTTTTGGGGAACCGAGTTCTGGCTACAGTGTTGCGGTGCGGCTGGCAATCCCTAAATCTCGCAAAACCACTCTTCCCGGTCCGGGCCGTTGGCGGCGTGGGCCCGAAAGGTCTGGCGATGCTGATCGGCGTGCCGAAAGAGGTAAAGAGCCACGAATACAGGGTCGGGCTGGTACCCGGCAGCGTGCGCGAGCTGGTGCATCACGGGCACAAGGTCGTTGTCGAGACCGGCGCCGGCGCCGGCATTGGGTTCGACGACCGCATCTACGAAGCCGCGGGCGCCGAAATCCTGACGCGCGGCGCCGATGTGTTCGCGGCGGCCGAGATGATCGTCAAGGTCAAGGAGCCGCAACCCGATGAGGTCCGCGCCTTGCGCGAGGACCAGGTGCTGTTCACCTATCTGCACCTCGCCGCCGACCGCAAACTGACCGAAGCACTCTTGCGCTCGGGCGCGGTGGCGATCGCCTACGAGACCGTGACCGACCGTGTCGGCGGGCTGCCTCTACTCGCGCCGATGAGCGAGGTGGCGGGCCGCATGTCGGTGCAGGTCGGCGCGCATTGCCTGGAGAAGGAGCAGGGCGGGCTCGGCATTCTGCTGGGCGGCGTCCCCGGAGTCGCGGCGGCCAAGGTCGTCATCCTGGGCGGCGGCGTTTCCGGCACAAATGCCGCGCGTATGGCGATGGGTCTGGAGGCGCATGTCACCGTGATTGACCGGTCCTTGCCGCGGCTTTACGAGCTCGACATGCAGTTCGGCTCGCAATTGCACACGCTGTTTTCCACGGTCGAAAACATTGAGCGCGAGGTGGTCGGCGCTGATCTCTTAATCGGCGCCGTGCTGGTGCCCGGCGCGGCGGCGCCGAAGCTCGTCAGTCGCGCGCTAGTGCGGACGATGAAGGCCGGCTCGGTCATCGTCGACATCTCGATCGACCAGGGCGGCTGCATCGAGACCAGCCGCCCCACAACGCATGCCGATCCGACCTACATAGAAGAAGGCGTCGTGCATTACTGCGTGACCAATATGCCGGGAGCGGTGGCGCGCACTTCGGCGGTGGCGCTCAATAACGCGACTCTCCCCTTCGTGCTGGCGATCGCCGACCGCGGCTGGCGGCGTGCGCTGTCAGACGATCCGCATCTGCGCAACGGGCTCAACGCGTGCCGCGGTCAGCTGACCCATGCCGCCGTGGCGCATGATCTCGGGCTGCCGCTGACGGCGGCCGAGCGGGCGTTGACGTCATGAATTGGGGCGCCGATGCGATCCATTAAAATATCGCGCGATTGTTTTGTTTTCGCTGGGCTCGCGCGTTCTAGTCTTGCGCGGCCCGGCGCAATTCCCTATGTCAGCCAGTGATGGGTCGCAACGGCATCATGGCATTCCTGCCGACGACCGCCCTTCCGGCGGTCGATCAGCTGCCTGACCCCGTTTTCGCCCGCGAGCTGCCGAATGCCCGCATCGACGGTGCCGCGATCGCCGCGGTAACCGATCTTTACCGCGAGGTGCTGCCGGCCGGCGGCGCCATTCTCGATGTCATGTCGGGATGGATCTCGCACCTGCCGCCAGAGGCGCCGTTCCGGCGCGTCGTCGGCGTCGGGGTCGATCGCAAGGCGCTGGCGGAGAACCCGTTCCTCGATGAGTGGCGGGCGCAGGACCTCAACCGCGACCCGGTGCTGCCTTTTGCCAATGCCGAATTCGACGGCGCGACATTGTGCGGCGCAATCCAGTATTTGGCGCGCCCTGGCGAAGTGATCCGCGAGGTGGCGCGCGTATTGAAACCGGGCGCACCGCTGATCGTAACCTTCTCGAACCGATGTCTCGCGACGAAGGCGATCGCCTGCTGGTGCCTGCTCGACGAGGCGGGACATCTTTGTCTGATCGCCCAGCACTTCGCCGAGGCCGGCAACTGGGCCGATGTGCGATGTCTCGATCGAACACCGCCGGGGGGCGGCCAGCCGCTCTACGCGGTCATTGGACGCAGCCTCGGCGCCGGCCGTCCCGGCAGCAGCGACTAGCTCACCTCATTTCAGCATTTCTTCGACCGCCGCGAGCCGCCTGGACGCGGCTTTTTCATTGCCGGCGTCGCGTTCGCGTTCGGCTTCAACGACCAGGCGGTCGGCTTCGGCCATGCGGCGCTCGCCGGCCGAGACGCTGAGCCGACGGCGATCGATCCTGTCGGACAACGACGCGCGTATCTCTTCCTGCAGCCGGACCAGATCAGGATGGCGCGCGGTCGGCAGGGCGTAAGCCTCGATCGCCGCGTTGACGCAATGGGCATGCGGCAGGTAGTTGCCGATGCGGCGGGGATACTCGCGATTGCACGCCTCGCGCGCGCTCTTCAAATCGCCGGTCAGCGGCGGCAGCGCACATCCGGCGAGCAGCACGCAGATCGCGCTGATAATGGTGAACTTAGTCGATAGCCGCATCCCAGCCCCCGTGGCCGGCTCGTCCCGGCCACCCACGTCTTTGTTTCCCCGGTCCCAAGCAGTTTAAGACGTGGATGACCGGGACAAGCCCGGTCAAGGGGAATTTTGGGGTAGGCCGAGTGCGCCTAGATCGCGTAGAGGTGCTCGGGCGAGGGCGGCGCCTGGCCGAGCTCGACCTTCTTGACTGCCGCGATGAGTTTCTCGTGCGTCGCGATCGGCAGGCCGATTGCTCGGCCGCGCTCGACGATGACGCCGTTGATGAAGTCTATCTCGGTGCGCCTTCCCTTCTGCATGTCCTGGCCCATCGACGGCCGCTGGTGCTCACTCCTCTGCTGCGAGTTGCGCAGCGCCAGCATCAGGGATTCGACCTCGTCGAGGGCGGCACGGTCGCCCTCCGAAGCGCGCGCCAGCTTTTCGGCGTCCTGGCCGGCGATGTCCTCGAGCTTGTAGCCGAGCGCCTGGCCGACCCGCACCCCCTCGCCGCCGAGCCGGATGATGACGCGCCGGATGCGCTCGTCCTGCCGCATCGCATTGCCGCTGAGCCCGCTCGCCGCCGAGACGCCGTTATGCATGCCGTTGACGCACAATTTCGACCAGCGCTCGCCCCACAGATTGTCGGTCACCTTGCAGGTGTCGACGGTGCGGATCATCGCGCCCAATTCCTCGATCCGCCGCGTGATATGGCCGTGCACCTCGCCGACGCGATAGACCTCGTGGCCCGGCGGGTTCTTCGCGCCAGTGCGGCGGATCTTGCCGGGCGCGTAGAGTTCGGCGGACAGGATCGCGGCGATCGCGCCGACCGTCTTGCCCCAGCCGACATGGGCGGCAATGCGCTCCTCGTTGATGCAGTTCTGCAGCGACACGACGTAACCCGAGCGCGCCAAATACTGGCGGATCATCATTGTCGCCCATTCGGTGTCGTAGGATTTGACCGAGATAAAGG
>VAZR01000053.1 GCA_005888515.1 Alphaproteobacteria bacterium
CGGATTAATGCCCCAATCGATGAGCCGCCCAACAACCCGGACAATGCCTCTCGTCATGATCACCGGCGCGAGCTCGGGGATCGGCAAGGCCCTGGCTTTCGCCTTTGCGCGCGAGGGCAACCCGCTATTGTTGATCTCGCGTCATATCGAGCCGATTGCCGGGTTGCCGGGCAGCACCATCTATCGGCACGCCGATGTCGCCGATTATGCGGCGATTGTTGGCGCGGTCGCGGCGGCGGAGGCCGTGCATGGGCCCGCCGGATGCCTAATCAACAATGCCGGCATGGCCGACGCTCGGGCGTTCGACGAGGTAGACGAACCCGACTATGCGCGCGAGCTCGACACCAATCTGAAGGGCGTCTTGAACGCCACGAAAGCGGTGCTGGCGGGGATGCAAGCGCGCCAATCCGGCACGATCATCAATATCAGCTCGATCAGCGACCGCAAGACCTCGCCGGTCGCGCTCGCCTATACCGCCGGCAAGCACGCGGTGCGGGCATTCGGCGAGTCGCTGCGCGAGGCGGAAGCGAAGCACGGCATCCGCGTCATCAACATCGCGCCGGGCTATGTGCGCACCAACATCCACAGCGGCATGCATATCAGCTTCGAGGAATACCGCGCCCGGCTCGGCAACCCGGATTTCATGACCGCCGAGGAGCTGGCCGAGATCGTGCTGTTCTGCTGGAAGCAGCCGCCATCGATCTGTATCCGCGACCTCGTCGTCGCCCCGACCCGGACGACCTTCTGACGACCCTCTCGTTTGCCGTAGGGCGGAAAAGAGAAGCGCATTCCGCTAATCCTCGATCGCGAAAACGGGTAGGCGGAATTCGCTGCCGCTTTTCCGCCCTACAGACCGCGCCCGACCCACTTTCCTCGATATAGTTCTTATTTGCCGATTATCCCTTTGACAAAGGGAATACGATAGGTAGAATAGCGGGCAGAGAGGACGCCCGTTATGACCGTCAACCTGACTGATCCGATTTTCAACGACGAAGACAAGGCCCGCGCCTATTTCGAGGAAATCCGTTGGCCGAACGGCGTGACCTGCACGCACTGCGGTAACGCCAACAGCGCCCGGATTTACTCAATCGCCGCCAACCCGGCGAAGAAGATCCGCGCTGGCTTGTGGGAATGCCAGGACTGCCACGGTCAATTCACGGTACGCACTGGCGGCGTCATGGAAAGCAGCCACGTTCCGTTGACCAAATGGGCGCTGGCGTATCGGTTCATGGCGTCCAGCAAAAAGGGCATGAGCGCGCACCAGCTCCACCGCTCAATCGGCGTCACCTACAAGACGGCTTGGTTCATGTGGCACCGCATCCGCGAAGCGATGCGCGAGGACGTGATGCCGCCGATGGGCGGGGCGGGCAAGGTCGTTGAGGTTGATGAAGCATTCATCGGCCCGTCTCGCGACGTGTTTGTGAACGATCGCGGTTGGCAGAAACAACGCGGCCCGGCTGGCAAGCGGATTGTCGTTACGCTGGTAGAGCGTGGCGGCTCGTCGCGTTCAATCAAGGTGGACAAACTCGACGCCGCAACCATTGGCCAAATCTTGCGGGATAACGTCTCTCGGCAAAGCCGCATTCATACCGATGAAGCGCACCATTACCGCCCGCCGGGCGCAGATTTTGCGGCGCACGAGCGCGTCAATCACTCGGCTAAAGAATATGCGCGGGATGACGTGACGACGAACACGGTTGAAGGCTTCTTCTCGATCTTCAAGCGCGGAATGACGGGCGTTTATCAGCACTGCGGCGAGCAGCATTTGCAGCGATACTTAGACGAGTTCGATTTCCGATTTTCAAACCGCGCTGCGCTCGGGATTGACGACACAGAACGCACTCGCCGCGCCGTCAAAGGCGGCGAAGGCAAGCGGTTGACCTATCGACCTCTTAGTAGAGCGTAACCGGCACGAGCGAGCGATTCGCAATCTGCGGCGGTTACTTCGGCTTCTTGGCTGTCTTTGACGAAGCGCGTTTGCGAATGCGGGCGCGCGGCGTCTTGCCCACCAATTCCTTGTGCGGTTTGTAGGGCAGCTCGAATGAGCGCCTGATTGCGTCGCGCGCGCGACGCTCAGTCTCTTCGCCGGTATATTGATCGTCTCGCTCGTTCACGCGGGACACCATAGGATGACCCTCTCTGATCGTCCACCGTTCATCCTGTATTGGGAGATAGGCCTCCCGGGGGAGCTATTACAGGCAATCGGCAAGCTGGCCGTTATCTCTGCGCATATCGAAGAGTACATTCACCAGATATATTGGAGACACGCCGGGTTGAGTACTAAGAACGGTCCGATAGTGACCGAATTCATCAGCACAAAGCGGCTAATGGAGGACACGCTTAAGTTTTTGGCAAACAATCCGAATAGAGCACATATTCTCGAAGATCTGGAAATCCTCTTTCGTGAGGCAGAGAACATAAATACCAAGCGGAACCAATGCGTTCATTGGATTTGGATGATTTTAGCCACAGAGAAGCCAGACACCGTAACGATTAATCAGCCGCAATCTGGGCCGGTAAACTATCGAGCAAGTCGGCCCGTCTATAAGGGGCGGAAAGGCGCGCTTCACACAGACCTCAAACCGGCAGACATCGAAGCCATTTACAACGACGCGCAATGGCTAAAAACGCGCCTAGCGGCTCATACAATCAGCGAGAAGACGCTTCGTAGACGCCGAGCCGCATTAGATCGGGAGGGCGTTACTGGTGGTCGTTCTTTCGCCGATCTCTTTTTACCAGCTCCATGGCTCGATAAACCGCCTCAGCCAAAGCCCAAGCCGATAGCTCCTCGCCGTACCACAAAAGCACGTCAGTCCCGGCGCGGATCATCTCAGGGGTGATCTCGATTTCTTCGTTCTCTTGCGGAAGCGGGGCGCTCATAGCGCACCCGCCCCACGCGCCGGCCTGTCAGCCGGGCAGACTATATCTAGCGCGCCCTTTGTAAAGTATATATGTCGCTATTTTGTTCTCAGTCCGGATCGTTCAAGGGCCGCCCCTCAAAAAAATTTCCGCGGCGCCGAATCCCAGGCACCGACGCGGCGATGCCGGCATTGATCCGTTGCGGCGGCATCGCTACGGTGCCGCAAAACCCTTGGAATCCCCCCGCACAGGAGTTTCGGCCATGCCCGACGATGCCCGGCGTCCCGCCATCGACAAATCGCGCCTGCCGAGCCGGCACGTCACTGTCGGGCCGGAGCGCGCGCCGCACCGCGCCTTTCTCTATTCGATGGGCTTGACCGAGGAGCAGATCAATCAACCGATCATCGGCGTCGCGACGACCTGGAACGAGGCGGCGCCGTGCAATATCGCGCTGTCCCGCCAGGCGCAGGCGGCGAAGAAAGGCGTCGCCGCGGCCGGCGGCACGCCGCGCGAATTCACGACGATCACCGTCACCGACGGCATCGCGATGGGCCATGAGGGCATGAAATCTTCGCTGGTCAGCCGCGAGGTCATCGCCGACTCGGTGGAACTGACGATGCGCGGCCATTGCTATGACGCGATGGTCGGCCTCGCCGGCTGCGACAAGTCATTGCCGGGGCTGATGATGGCGATGGTGCGGCTCAACGTGCCGTCGGTCTTCATGTATGGCGGCTCGATCCTGCCCGGCCGCTTCAAGGGCAAGGACGTGACGATCGGCGACGTGTTCGAGGGGGTCGGCGCCCACAATGTCGGCAATCTCTCCGACGAGGAACTGCACGAGCTGGAATGCGCCGCCTGTCCCTCGGCCGGCTCCTGCGGCGGGCTGTTCACCGCCAACACGATGGCCTGCGTCTCCGAGGCGATCGGCCTGGCATTGCCCGGCTCGGCCGGCGCGCCGGCGCCCTATGATTCCCGCGACGCTTACGCCGAAGCCTCTGGGCAGGCGGTCATGGAGCTGATCCGCCGCAACATTCGGCCGCGCGACATCGTCACCCGGAAGGCGATCGAGAACGCCGTGACGGTCATCGCCGCGGCCGGCGGCTCGACCAATGGCGGGCTGCACATCCCGGCGATCGCCAACGAGGCCGGCATCGAGTTCGACCTGCACGATTTCGGCGAGATCGCCAAGCGCACCCCGTATATCGCCGATTTGAAGCCGGGCGGGCGCTACGTGATGAAGGATCTGCACGACATCGGCGGCGTGCCGGTGCTGATGAAGGCATTGCTCGAGGGCGGCTATCTGCACGGCGATTGCATGACCGTCACCGGCAACACCATCGCCGAGAATCTGCGCGACGTGAAATTCCCGACCGGGCAGGACGTCGTGCGCCCGACCTCGAAGCCGCTGGCGCCGACCGGCGGGCTCGTCGTGCTAAGGGGCAATCTGGCGCCGCAGGGGGCGCTGGTGAAGGTCGCCGGCATGAAGACGGTGACATTCGCCGGCACGGCTCTCTGCTTCGATTGCGAGGAGGACGCCTTCGCCGCGGTCGAGCAGCGCCGCTACAAGGAGGGCGACATCATCGTCATCCGCTACGAGGGGCCGCGCGGCGGGCCCGGCATGCGCGAAATGCTGTCGACGACCGCGGCGCTTTACGGCCAGGGGGTCGGCGAGAAGGTGGCGCTGATCACCGACGGCCGGTTTTCGGGCGCGACGCACGGTTTCTGCATCGGCCATGTCGGCCCAGAGGCAGCGGTCGGCGGTCCGATCGCGCTATTGCGCGACGGCGACAAGATCACGATCGATGCCGGCACCGGCACGATCGATGTGGCGCTCAGCGATACCGAACTGGCCCAACGCAAACGCGCGTGGACGGCGCGCCAGAACGGCTACCAGTCGGGCACGTTGTGGAAATACGCGCAGACCGTCGGCGATGCCGAGAAGGGCGCCGTGACGCATCCCGGCGCGCGCGCCGAGACACACGTCTACGCCGATCTCTGAACTGATGCGATCGGCGCTGATCGCCGCGGCCGCCGCGCTTGCTTTGAGCGTGGCGGCTCCGGCATCGGCGCAACTGCTGGGCACGGATGGCGGCTGGGGCGGGCCGTATGTCGGCCTCACTCCGGGCGTCAAGCTGGGCGACGCGATCTGGACGGCGACGCAGCTGAATGGCGGCGGGGTCGGTGGGACGCCATTCACCGCGGTCGACGCCTCCTCGCCACGGACCTACAGCTTTACCGCGGCGTGCCTCGGCGGATATGCCGGGATCAACTGGCAATTCGGCCGCTGGGTGGTCGGTCCCGAGGCCGGCTTTGCGTGGGCAGACGAGAAAAAGACACGCGCCTTTCTGCCGGGTTGCACGCTGGGCTGCAGCGGCTTCTTTCCCGAGCCTGGGCCGAACGATACCGCGTCCGTCAGCCTCCAATGGGACGCCACTGTCGGCGCGCGCGCCGGCTACCTGCTGACGCCGCAAATGCTGCTTTACGGCACCGCCGGCTTCGGCCTGCAGCAGATCGAGACCACCGGCGCCTGCATCAGCCCGTCGCTCAATTCGCAATACTGCTTCGGGCCGGGACCGCAGCCGCCGATCAGGCACGGCTTGACATTCCTCGGCGTTACCGTCGGCAGCGGGGTGGAGACGCAGCTCGCCCCGAACTGGCTGTTGCGCGGCGAATACCGCTTTTCCTATTTTCCGGAGGCGTCCGACACCTTGGCGTTTCTACCGTCAACGACCGGGCTCAACAACACCTACCGGTATCGGCTGTCGGCGCAGACCCACATCCTGAGCGTCGGCCTCGC
>VAZR01000054.1 GCA_005888515.1 Alphaproteobacteria bacterium
AAGGCCGGTGGGATTGGGTTCAGCCATGTCCTCGCTGCTCGACAGCAGGCGGGTGGGGAAGCCGGCGGCGACCAGCGCGTCGATGATCGTGACGACGTGACGGCGGTTCTGCGTCTCGACGACGACGTCGAGCTCGGCGCGCTTGACGGAGGTGTCGTGGAACAGCCGCTGATGATGCACCTCGACGATGTTGCCGCCGAGACCGCCGATGACCCCCGCGACCCGCGATAAGACACCGGGGAGATCGGGCAATTCCGAGCGCAGCCGCACCAGGCGCCCGCCGCGCACCAAGCCGCGCATCAGGAGCGAGGCGAGCAGCCGCGCATCGATGTTGCCGCCGGTCAGAACGATCCCGACCTTGCGGCCGCGGAACCGCTCCGGTTCGGCCATCAATGCCGCGACACCCGCCGCGCCGGCGCCTTCGACGATCAGCTTTTGACGTTCGATCATCAGCTCGACCGCGTCCTCTAGCTGCCGTTCGGTGACCAGCTGCACCGCCCCGACCAGCGCCGCAACGATGCGGCGGGTCAATTCCCCGGGCTCCTTGACGGCAATGCCCTCGGCGAGCGTCGTCCCCTCGGTCGGCAGGCCTGGGTCGATGCCGCGCAGCACGCGATACATCGACGGGTAGAGCGCCGATTGCACGCCGATGATCTCGGTCTTCGGCGACAGCGCCTTGGCAGCGACCGCTATGCCCGAGATCAGCCCGCCCCCGCCGACCGGCACGAGCAGTATTTCAAGGCCGGGCTCCTCGGCGAGCATTTCGAGCGCGATCGTGCCCTGGCCGGCGATCACTGCCGGATCGTCGTAGGGATGCACCGGAACGAGGCCACCTTGTCTTGCCAGCCGATCGGCGGCCTGACGCGCCTCGACCAGGCTCTCGCCGCGCAGCACGACCTTCGCACCGAGCGCCTCCGTACGATCGATCTTGGTGAACGGTGTGGCGGCCGGCATGACAATGGTCGCCGGAATGCCGAGGCGGCGCGCGTGATAGGCAACGCCCTGCGCATGGTTGCCGGCCGACATTGCGACAACGCCGGCCTTGCGTTCAGCTTTACTGAGGGCGAGCAGCTTGTTGAGCGCGCCGCGCTCCTTGAAGGAGCCGGTCAACTGCATCGTCTCGAGCTTCAAATAAGCCTCGCAGCCGACCAGCTCCGAGAATGCGGCGGCGCGGATCAGCGGTGTGCGGCCGACCGCCCCCGCAATCGCCGCCTCGGCCTTGCGGATATCGGCGATCGTGACCGGCAGATCACTCATGTGCGGGCTCCAGAATGAGCATCGCGACCGCCGCGGCACGGCCGGGAACAAGCCAGTCAAACTGGCGCCAGCGCAACAACAAATCGGAGTAATGCCGCGATAGCGGATTTCCCGACTGGCCTGGGGCCATCATCATCCGCGCGCCGGCGGGCGCGGCAAGATCGGTCACGATGCGCAACGCGGCGCCGAAACGCTGCTCGAAGGGGTGTGCGTCATCGCGGATCGTGCTCGGCCCGCGGTTCAGCGTGTCGTAGCCGCCGGAGGTCGGTACGGCGACCTGGAACCAATCGCGCAGAACCGGGATACGGCCCAACACCTGGCTCGGGAAGCGGGCAATATGGGCGCGCCCCCACTGCCATTGCGCGATTTGCGGACCATAGGTCTCCCGCAGCCGCGCGAGCGTGACGTCAAGCGCAGCCTCCAGCCGCGCGTCGCAGCTGTCGTTCGGGTGTTGCGCGTTGGCGCACCATTCCGGATACCGCGTCAGCACCGATTCCATGACCAGCGGCTTCAAATCCCAAAAATCGGCGATGGCATCGCCGAACTGGCCGAACAGTACCGCCTGGGCGAAGGCGCGCAACCAGGCGGTAAACAGCAACGGCTCAACCTTGTCGGCATCCATTCGGAAGTCCCACCCACGTAGCCGCTCGACGGCTTCGCGCGCCATATCGTCATCCGGCTCGATCCGCGTCATTAGCGGGACCAGGCGCCGCGCCATGATCGACAGCGTATCGGCTTGCATGGCCGCGCTCGTCGCGGCCGAGTGGCCGGACTCGGCCGCGAGCAGCTCCTCGATCCGTTCGGCGCGGTTGGGCAAATCCCAGTCGCGGGACAGGAAGTACGGAAAGCGGTCCGGCACGATCTTGTTGTTGGCGCTGACAAAATGCCCTGTCGGCGGGTTGGTCCCCTGCGGCAACTCGGCAAACGGAATAAAGCCGGTCCAATCATACTCATCGGTCCAGCCCGGCACCGGCAGCCAACCATTGCCGTTCTTGCGGATCGGAATGCGCGCCGGGGCGATAAAGCCGATCGTCCCGTCGATGTCGGCATAGACGATGTTCTGTTGCGGCCCCACAAAATCCGCGAGCGCGGCGCGAAATCCATCCCAGTCGCGAGCCCGGTTGATGCCCCAAAGCGCCTCGGCTGAGCGATCCTCGGTACCGAGAAAACTCGTCTGCAGCGCCAGCACATAACCGCTCTCGACACTGCCTTCCGGCAGCACGTCCGACAGCACCGGGCCGTGCCGGGTGCTGCGGACCGTCATCGCGACGGAGGCCGCGCCGTGTACGGCGATCAGCTCTTCGCGGCTGTCAAAGGCGGCGCTGCCGTCGGGGGTCACATAGCGGCTGGGGTCAGCGGGGTCGAGCCGCTCGATAAACAGATCCTCGACATCGCCGCCGGTCGTCGTAAAGCCCCAGGCGATACGATCATTATGCCCGACGAGGACGAGCGGCACGCCGGCAACGGTGCCGCCCGCGATTTCGCCCTGCGGCGTTTTCATCCGCGCCAGATACCAAAAGCCGGGTGCGGCGAAGCCAAGATGCGGGTCATTGGCAAGGACCGGCTTGCCGCTGTCGCTATGCGCCCCGTCGACCACCCAGTTGTTTGAGGCATAGATCGGTCCGACAACGGAAGGCAAAGCGGCGTAGAGCTGGTCGAGCGGCAGGCGGCGATAGATCGCCGCGAGCTCGGCCAATGTGGTCGGCGCCTCCTTCGGGTATTCCGGGTAGAGCACGGCGAGATCGTCGGACGATATTTTCCGCGCGAGCCGGGCGCGCTGCAACTCACCGCGGTAATTGGCGGCGAGTTCGAGATCCATCAGCTTGCCCCAAACCAGACTGTCGGCCGGGCGCCAGGGATCCGGCCGAAAGCCGAGCAGCAGAAACTCGATGGGCAACGCGCCGCGCCGTGTCGCCAGGAAGGCATTGACCCCGGCGGCATAGGCTTCCAGCCCGCGCCGCACCTCCGGCGACAACGTCGCGATTTCCGCCTCGGCGGCCCGATAGAGCCCGAGGACCCGCATCTGCCGATCGGTCGCCAGCGCCTGCGACCCGAAAATCTCGGCGAGGCGGCCAGCGCCATAGCGGCGCTGCAGCTCCATCCGTGCCATGCACGGCAATTCGCCCGTCGAGCTGCGGCAACGACGAAAGCAGGAACAGGCCAGCACCGCCGATGGTCACGCATATCAGCAGCAGCACACCGCCGATCAAACGCCGGATCATTGATCACCCGGCCGATATCACGGCGGGCTCCCGGCGCGTCGCTGATGAGCCTGCGAGTTCATGATCCTTCGGCATTTTAACATTTTCAGCCCGGAGAACTCTGCCTGAGGCGGTCGAGAAGGGCTGAGAGCATAGCGAATCGAGGCCCGTGATGGGCCGCCGTTATGCCTTCCTTAACCAACACGCCGCAAGATCGTGGACAGCCCAACCCGCAACTTGCCGGTCTGATGTTTCTGCAACCCGACGTCATCGCGCTTCCGGTATTCGCTGTCGTGATGCTGATCGCCGCCTTCGAGGATTTTCGGCGGCTCGTCATCCCGAACCTGCTGCCGCTGGTCTTGTGCGTTGCCTGGCCGCTGCATTTCGCGGCCGCCCCGAGCCTGGTCGGCGCTCTCAGCGCGATTGGCTGTGCGCTGGCTGTCTTTATCGTCGGCGCGGCGCTGTTCTCGCGGGGCTTTCTCGGCGGTGGCGATGTCAAACTGTTGACTGCCGCCACCCTATGGGCCGGCGCACCGGGCACTCCATCATTGCTGGTGTTGACCGGCGTGTTGGGCGGCGTGCTGACGCTTTTCCTGCTGATGCCGTTCGGCGCTCAACTCGCCGAGGCGAGCCGCGCCTTTCTGGGTCCATCGGCCATTTCCGCCAACCATGACACGGCGAAATCGGTGCCTTACGGCGTCGCGATCGCCGGCGCCGGACTGATCGTCATCCTCTCACCTCACTTTGGTTGATCGCCATGCGCTTACGTTCCCTGCTGCTGCTCCTCGTCGCCGTCGGTTTAGCCGGCGGCACCGCCATGCTGGCCCGCGCCTGGCTTGCCGCGCAACACGCGCAAGTCGCGGAGGCATCGCCATTGGCGCTGCCGGCGCCGGCCAAATCCGTTCTGGTTGCCCGGAACGACATCAAACGCGGACAGATCCTCAAGCCCGAGGACACGTCGTGGCAGGTCTGGCCGGAAGGCGCGGTCGACAAGAGCTACGTCGTGCTCGGCATGCGTACACCGGAATCGTTTGCCGGGTGGGTCGCGCGCAACCCGGTCTCGGGCGGCGAGCCGATCACCGAGGCCAAAATCATCGCCCCGGGCAATCGCGGCTTCCTCGCCGCGGTGCTGCGGCCCGGCATGCGCGCGATCTCGGTCCCAGTGACGACTACGTCGGGAATCTCAGGATTTATTTTTCCCGGCGACCAGGTCGATCTGATGATCACGCATGGGATCCCGTCCGGCCCTGGCGGTTCGGCCTATGAACACAAGGCCGCCGAAACGGTGATGCACGATGTGCGGGTGATCGCGATCGACCAGCGGCTGGAAAGCAAGGCGGGTGAAGCGGTGGTCGCTCATACCGCGACCCTCGAGGTAACGCCGAAGCAGGTCGAAATGATCGCGCTCGCGGGCGAGATCGGCAAGCTGTCACTGAGCCTGCGCAGCCTGGTTCCGGCGGCTGCCGATGCCGGTCCGGCCAAGGCAACCCCGGGCGGCGATTCGTCCGACGATGCCCTGAAGCCAACCTATACAGTTGACAGCGAGGTCAGTCCTTTGCTGCCCAAGTCCTTACATGGCAATGATAATTCGGATTCCGGCTTGGTTACGATCTTGCGTGGCGGTGGAAAAGGGAGCGAATCTGCAGGGTCGCAAGCTGCGCCAAGAGGTTCGTGATGTATAAATTGCTGGTCTTCGCAGCTGCGGGATCGGTTTTTATTGGAGTTGCAGCGAGTAATGCCGCTGAACTCCTGTCGCCTCCCGCCGCCCCTGCTGCTACGAAAGTAGCCACGACTACGGCACTACCACCGGGCAGCAGCGATGTTGCTGCCAGAGTGGCCCAAGTGCCGGCCAAAGGCCCGCCGGTGCTGCTGGAAGCCGGCAAGGGCACGCTGATCCGCCTGCCACGGCCGGCGGCCACGGTGTTCATCGCCAATCCAGAGATCGCCGACGTGCAGGTCAAATCGCCGTCGCTGATCTACGTCAGCGCCAAAACGCCGGGCGAAACGGTGCTCTACGCGGTCGATGCCGATGATAGCGTGCTGTTGAACGCGCCGATCCGGGTCGAACACGATGTGTCGCGTCTGCGCGAGTCGCTGCACGCGCTGATTCCCGGCGAGAACGTGACGGTCGAATCGGTCGATGGTTCGCTTGTTCTCCGCGGGAACGTGTCAACCGCCGGACGCGCCGAGAAGGCGACCACGCTGGCGACCGCGATCGCCAACGAGGCCAAAGGCAAGGTCGTCAACCAGCTCGCGGTCGCCACCCCGAATCAGGTCAATCTTCGGGTCAGGGTTGCCGAAGTCAGCCGCACCGTGCTGAAGGCGCTGGGCGTCAATTGGAGCAAGTTGAACGGGAGAACCCAGTTTCTTACGCAAAACCCGTTTACGGGTGGCCAGATCACCTCGACGAATGAACTGCTTCTGACCTTCGGTCGCAGCGCAGCTCCGATCAATGCGACGATCGACGCTCTGGCCTCTGAAGGGCTGGTCACCATTCTTGCCGAGCCGAACTTGACCGCGACGTCGGGGCAGCCGGCCAGTTTCCATGCCGGTGGCGAGTTCCCGGTCCCGGTGGCCGGAGCAACAAGCAACGGCATTCCCACAATCACGGTCGCCTTCAAGGAGTTCGGGGTCAAACTCGATTTCACGCCGACGATCATCGACGCTCAGCATGTCAGCTTGCGCGTCCGTCCCGAAGTCAGCGAACTCTCGACTACGGGGGCGGTTTCAACGCCGATTGGAAGTGGGGCGACGATCACGATCCCGGCGCTGACCAAACGGAGTGCCGAGACCACGGTGGAACTGGGCAGCGGCGAGAGCTTCGCGCTCGCCGGGCTGTTGCAGCACAACGTGACGGAGCAGATCTCGAAGGTGCCCGGTCTCGGCGATATCCCGATACTGGGGCAGCTTTTCCGATCGCAACAATTCCAGAAGGGCGAAACCGAGCTCGTTTTCATCGTGACGCCGTACCTCGTCAGGCCGACCGAGGTAGCCAGCGCGTTGGCCGCGCCTACCGACGGGTTCATTCCGCCACATGATGTGCAAACCATCATAAACGGCGCGATCGCCCGCCAGACGCTGCCGGCCAGCGAGCGAATCCGGATGAGCCCCGGTTCGCGAGGGCTGGTTGGTCCGGTCGGCTTTCGGTTGGATTGAGGGAGGGAGCGATGAGAATGCATCCTTACCCGATCATCGTGGCAGCCGTGCTGGTGCTGGCCGCCTGCCGTCCCGCAGCCACCGAATGGACCGAAAGTGAAGCCCCGAACCGCTTGCGGCTTGATGATGCGGCGGTATCGGTCAATCTGCGGTTCGCCGCCGGATCGCCCTACCTGTTGCCTGCGGACGCTCAGCGGCTGCGGGCAATGGCCGCGACCGGTGCGATCGCAAGGTCCGACCGAGTTTCGGTTGCGGTGGGTGGAGGTCCCGGCCTCGCCGAGGCCCGGCGCGATGCGATCGAGGCTGCGCTATTGCCATATGGCATTGTTGCCAGCGCGTTGTCTCTCGCTGGGCTGCCGGCCAATCAGGCAGTCGTGCAGGTCGGGCGATATGTCGTGACGTTGCCGCCCTGCCCGAATTGGAGCAAAGCCCAGGGGACGGATTTCACCAACTCGTATGCGAGCAATTTCGCCTGCGCGACGCAGACGAATTTGGGCCAGATGGTCGCCTACCCGAGCGATCTTGTCGCCGGACAGCCTCTTGGGCTGGCCGCCGGGCAACCCGCTGTTGCCGCAGTCCAGCGCTACCTGACCGATAAGGTCAAGCCGCCTACCGCTTCGGCTGGAGGTGGTGGTGGCGGCGGTGGCGGCGGCGGTGGCGGTGGGTCTTCGGACAACACAGGGAGTCAATAATGAGTGCAGCCGCCGCAGTCGCTGAAAAGCCGTCCGCTCTAAAGGTCGAGCGCGTAGGCGTTATCGCCATCCTTCAGGACCAGCCCACGCTCGAACGCATCCAGGCGATCGTCCGTGAGCTGCACCTGGATGACGAGCTGAGCCTCGAAGCGACGCTTGATGCGGCATTGCGGCGGATGCGCGAGGGTGAAAACCCGCGCGTGCTGATCATTGATCTCAGCGATTCGGCCGCGCCGATCGCCGAGCTCAGCGCAGCGCGTACGGTGGGTGGCGATGACATCAAGATCGTCGCGCTCGGTGTCGTCAACGACGTGGCGTTGTTCCGCGATCTTCTCGCGGCCGGCGCCACGGATTATGTCGTCAAGCCGGTAAGCCGCGAAGCGCTTGCAGCGGCTTTGGAGAAGCGCAGCGCAACCGCGACTGCCGGCGGCGGCCTGGGTCAGGTCATCGCGTTCATCGGCAGCCGCGGTGGTGTCGGTACCACGATGACGGCGGTCTCTTGCGCGTGGATCCTATCGGAAAAACACAACGAGCCCACCGCGCTGCTCGATCTCGATCTGCATTTCGGCACCGTCGCCCTGAAGCTCGATACCGATCCCGGCAGCGGGTTGTCCGATGCGCTGGAACAGCCATCGCGCATTGACAGCCTGTTTGTCGAGCGGGCGATGGTGAAGGTGTCGGAGAACCTCCGGATCCTTGCCGCCGAAGCGGCGATGACCCAATCGCTGGCGGTTGACCCCGGTGCGATCGACGTTCTGCTTTACGAGTTGCGCCGCAAATTCGCCTGGGTCGTCGTCGATCTGCCGCGTTGGGTGACGCCGACGCAACGTGTCGTCCTGGGCGCGGCGAGCCGCGTCGTGGTGCTGTGCGAGCGCAGCCTGGCCGGGCTGCGCGATACGATCCGGCTGCAGACTTTGCTGCGCGAGCATGCGCCGCAGACGAGTTTGCTGATGGTGGAAGCCGGCGCCTCCGGCGAGCGCGCGACCGTTGCCAAGGGCGAATTCGAAAAGGCCGTCGGCAAGTCGCTCGATGCGGCGCTGCCCTATGATGCCAAATCGGCAGGCGCGGCGACCAATGCCGGCCAGCCGTTGCCGCTCGCCGCGCCGCGCAGCGCAGTGGCCCGCGAACTCGAAAAGCTGGTTGCGGCCGTCGCCGCCGGGCCCGCCGAGAAGACCAAGAAGCGCAAGATTTTCGGGCTTGTTAAATGGTAACACTCTTCAAACGGCCCGGCGCCGAGGAAGGCCTCGACGCGCGCATCGCCGGGTTGCGGCGGGCGCGCGGCGAACCCGATGTCCCGGAGAAGGCCGCGCCTCCGCCTCCGCCGCAAGATAATACGGCTGCTCCGGTTGCGCCGGCGGCTCCGGTGCTTCCAGAAGCTCCGCCCGCAGCGACGCCTGGGACGCCCGCGACTGCGCCGCTACCGCCGGCGGCGCCCAGCTCGCTTCAGGAGCATCTCGCGGTAGCGCGCGAAGAACTGGTGGCACGGCTCAGCGCTGAGATCCGGCCCGAGCGGCGCGCGCTATTGAGCCGCAGCGATCTGGCCAAGCTCGTCAGCGGCGCGGTTCAGGCGTACTTCGTGCGCCATGCAATCGAGGCCAACCCGCTGGCGCGACGCGACCTCGTTACCGACATCATGCAGGCGCTGATCACGACTCCGGAGCCGGCGGCAAGCGTCGACGGTTCGGGTGTGCGCCAGCTACCTGGCCGGCGCGCGGCGGTCGAAGCCGCCAAAGCGCAAATTCAGCCGCTCGTCCTGGAACACATGGACGTTGCCGCGGCCGCTGAGATGCCGCGCGCCGCTTTCGAGGCGCAGCTCACCGGTTGGGTAAAGGAACTACTCGCTGAAACCAAGATTCAGCTGAACTTCGTCGAACAGCGAGAGCTCGTCGACTCGCTGGTCGCGGACATGCTGGGCCTCGGGCCGCTTGAGCCGCTGATCGCCGACGAGACCGTCAACGACATCATGGTCAACGGGCCGAAGCAGGTCTATGTCGAGCGGCGGGGCAAACTCGAACTGACCGACGTACAGTTCCGCGACATGGCGCGTCGGTCTCGATCCGCAAGTTTTCCAAGAAGAGCATCACCCTCGACACGATGGCGGCGAGCAACAGCATCTCGCCGGCGATGGCGACGGTGCTGAAGATCGCGGCGCGCTGCCGCCTCAACATTCTGATTTCCGGCGGTACCGGTTCGGGTAAAACCACGCTGCTGAATGCGCTGTCGCGGATGATTGACAGTGCCGAGCGTACCGTGACCATCGAAGACGCCGCCGAGTTGCAGCTGCAGCAGCCACATGTCGTGCGTCTCGAAACGCGTACCGCCAATCTCGAAGGCACCGGTGAGATCACGATGCGTGATCTGTTGAAGAACGCGCTGCGAATGCGGCCCGACCGCATCATCATCGGTGAGTGCCGCGGCGAGGAAGCGCTCGACATGCTGCAGGCGATGAACACCGGCCATGACGGGTCGATGAGCACGATCCACGCCAACACGCCGCGCGAGGCGCTGACTCGTCTCGAAAACATGATCGGCATGGCCGGCATTAATCTGCCGTCGAAAGCGGTGCGTACCCAGATCGCCTCCGCAGTTCACATGATCTGCCAGGTCAACCGCATGCGCGACGGCCAGCGCCGCGTGACCCATCTGATGGAAGTGGTCGGAATGGAAGGCGACATCATCACGACCCAGGAGCTCTTCACCTACCAATTCCAGGGCGAAGGCTCGGACGGCAAACTGCGCGGCGCCTTCCAGTCGAGCGGCATACGCCCCGCATTCCTGCCGCGGGCCGAATATTTCGGCCTGGACCGCGCTCTGCTTGAGGTGATCTGAGCGATGTTAGACATGCTCGATCCTACAACCATCGCGGCCTTCGCCATCGGCTTGATGACCGCGGCCGGGTTCCTTGTGGCCGCTGCTGCGGTAGAAGGCCCAGGTTCGCGGCGTCTCGCACGCCGCGTGGAAGCACTGAAGGGGCAGAAGCCCGGTGCGGCAAGCGGGAAAACGGCAGCGGTCCGCTCGCTGTCGCGGCGCGACAACGCCTCCAGGATGGACCTGGTCGCGCGGCGCTGGATGCCAAGACGCGACATGCTGATTGCCCGGTTGGAGCGCACCGGCAAGCCGATCAGCATCGGAAAATACATGGTTATGATGATCGTGCTGGCCTCGATCATCGCGGTGCTCTTGATGATGTTCGCGGGCTTGCAGCCGCCGCCAAGCCTGCTGTTGGGAGCCGGGCTGGGCATCGGCATTCCGCACATGGTCATCGGCCGCATGGGCAAGCGGCGGGTTGCCGGCTTCATCGGCCTTTTCCCGGAGGCGATCGACCTGATGGTGCGGGCGCTGCGCTCAGGCTTGCCGATCAGCGAAGCGATCATCATGGCCAGTCACGAGATCGGCGACCCGATCGGCGCCGAATTCCGCACGATCGAAGCGGGAATGCGGCTTGGACGCGATCTCGAAAGCCTGCTGTGGGATATCGCCAAGCGCATCGACGCGCCGGAATTCCGCTTCTTCATTATCGCGTTGAGCGTCCAGCGCGAAACCGGCGGTAATCTCGCCGAGACGCTGAGCAACCTCGCCGACGTTCTGCGCCGCCGCCGCACGATGCGGATGAAGGCGCGCGCGATGGCGAGCGAGGCGCGGGCCAGCACGATGATCCTCGGATCGTTACCACTGGTGGTGACCGTCATCCTGTTTATGACCTCGCCGGGCTACATCATGCCGCTGTTTTCGGACATCCGCGGGCTGATGCTGGTGGGCATCGCGCTCGGGATGCTCGGGAGCGGCATCTTCATCATGGTCAGAATGGCGAAGTTCGAGATATGAGCACGCGCGTCGCAGATTTCCGGCTTCAGGAGTGGCTGCCGCTCTGGCTCACCGTCGATGACTTGATCGGCCTGCTGGCGGCGTTGGCGGTGCTGGTCGCAGTCATTGGCGTCTATAACGCACTGCGCTCGCATAATCCGTTCGAGCGCCGTTTCGCGGCAATCGCGCAGCGCAAGGAATCGCTGCGCCGGGCCGCTCTCGACGGCGGCCGCTCCCGCCGTCGGGTGCAGACGGCGGGGCTGATGAGCGAGGCTGTCAAGCGTCTCAACCTGTTGCGCAGTCATCACGCAAGCGAAGCGCGCGCGTTGCTTGCCCGGGCGGGCATGCGCACTCGTGAGGCGATGATCCGCTACCTGTTCGCCCGCGCCTGCATGCCGCTGGTCTTTGCCGCCGCCATGGTGTTCGATTCTTATGGCGCGCACATACTGCCGGTGCCGCCGAATATGCGCTGGGCTGCGGCATTCGGGGCGGCGATGCTCGGTTTTTTTGCCCCCGGAGTTTTCATCAAAAACCTGGGCAACAAACGCGGCAAGCAGCTGCAATTGGGACTGCCCGACGCGCTGGACCTCATGGTGATCTGCGCCGAAGCGGGGCTCAGCCTTGACGCATCGCTGACCCGGGTATCGCGGGAGCTTGAACCGACCTGGCCCGAAATCAGTGAGGAATTGGGCATCACCGCCGCCGAGCTGACCTTTTTGCCGGAGCGCCGGCAGGCCTTCGAGAACCTTCGGGTGCTCGCTGCCGAGTTCCGCGAGGCGCGGATCACGCGCGCCGAGGAAAAGGCGGCGCGGTTGCCGGCGATGCTGACGGTGCCGATGATCCTGTTCATCCTGCCGACGCTATTCATCGTTCTGCTCGGCCCCGCTGCACTCAACATCATCGATACGTTTTCGGGCAAGAAACAGGGGCAGATGCAGACGACGACGGTTCAGTCGACCGGAGTTAATGCCGGGACGGCAAACAGGTAAGGCGGTGCCGAGCGGCCGCCGTTGCCAGCCCATGCGCCCCGTCGGTTGATCCGCATGGGTGCCTTGGACGGACCCAGCGATTGAGAACAGTCATCGGCGGTACCGTCGTCACATATTAGAGCATCACCGCTCTATCGCCGACTCACCCAAATTTTGGCGCCGAAAAATCGGACCATGCCGTTCCTACTCCCCGGTCACCAGGACACGCTGGTCAGGCAGCCGAAAGCAGTGGCGAAAACGAGCCTGCGCGGCCGTTCGTGCGTGCGATTCAGCGAAAATGCGCCGCCACGGCTATGATCGAAGCGCCAGGCACCCTCGCCGGGATAATCCGCTGCTCTAAGCCCATCGCTGCACCGATAATCCGATGCGGCCACGCTGTGGTCGGCGGCTCGATCACACCGCCGCGGCTTCTTTTCGCGAGCCGCATCGGCAAATAGAGGGATTGGAAGAAATAGCGGCTGGCGATCAGGGTGAGGCCGGCGGCCTCCAGCTCGCAACCGGGTCGTCCAGATGCTCCATCACGTCGCACAGGAGCACGCCATCGATGTTGCTCCGGACCGCAAGCGGAAGGCTACGAAAATCGGTGGATGCAAAGATCACGTCAGCCAAGCGATCCGGTACTGACGGGCTGGCAAGATCACAGCCAATGCAGTCGACTCCCTTGGCCCGCAAATAGTCGACAACGATTCCGGGGCCGCAGCCGATCTCTAAAAGCTTTTCCGCGTCCATGCCGCACCGTCGCAACCACCTTAGAATCGTAGCGTTGCGCGCGACATGCCAGAACAGGCGCTCTATCCCTGGCGCGTAGGCATCGGTGTATTGATCGCGATTGAACGCCGAGTCCTTCCCGATCACGTCAATGGGAAAAAACATACCTCGGCTCCGGATTTTGCTTAGCCCGGGGTTATCGAACGGCGACCTTGAAAGAATTATTAAGACAAAGCATCGGTCAGCTGACCACGCACCTGCCGCTGATGCATCTCAGGAGTGATGATTGCCGCGTCCGCGACCTGCTGCAGCCTCAGCTCTGGTTTCTAACGAGCGACCAAGCGATCGGCTGTCGCGTCTAAATGCGCTCCGGAGGGTCGGCGCTGATTAAGACAAAAGTAGCCGTCTTTGAATACGTTGCGGCGCAATCGAGAAGCGTCTCGCGGCAGGCTGCGCGCTTGGGCGATCGCGAACGAGTACGGCATGGATCTAGCCCAAACGGTTTCGCGTCCCGTGCTGCTGGCCGGCTCTCTGCTGGCGGCAGGCAAGCTTGCGCGCATTGCCGTTTACTTCGGCCTCTGCGCGTTTGCGCTCTCTCCGTTGCTGTGGGTTCGGGTGCCACCGCTGGTGGACTATCCAAACCATCTCGCCCGGATATGGATCCTGGTGCACGGCACCGAAATACCCGATCTGCTGGCGAATTATCAGATCCATTGGAGGGTCCTGCCAGATCTGGCGATGGATCTGGTCGTCTCGATGCTCTCGCCGGTTCTATCGGTCGAAGACGCCGGCCGCGTGTTTGTCGCACTGA